>CAKPNG010000014.1 GCA_934168325.1 uncultured Bacilli bacterium | reverse complement strand
ACATCACTATTATTATATTTACGGACTTAAGAATTAGAAAAGGGCTTTTTCGGATTTAACTTTTTTATTTAACTTTAGGAGAAAAAGATTTTATAAATAAACCTATCTCAAAATTTTTATATAAATCATAATATTTAATAGGCATATAAATTTTATTTCCCGTTGGCCTATAATTTTCACTATTATTTAAGTATGTTATGTTTGTAATAGGATTATAAAAATATTTATTTTTAAATTTTATTTGACTAAAATTACTACTTTTTATTACTGATAATCGAATATATTTATTTTCTTTATCATCTGGATTAGTTAAATTAAAAATTCGTAATAAATGTTTATATCTCGGATTTATATAAAAATATGCCTCATCGAATGCTTTAACTATATTTGATTTAATTAAACAATTTTCAAAAGAAAAATAATCATAATAAAAAATTCTTTTAGGTGCTTTTAATAAACTTGTTGGATTAAATAGATAATAATAATTTTTTCCTTCTAAATTACTATAACTATAGCCATAATATATTTTTTTAGAACTACTTGTAATAATTTTTTTATTAGGATTATCAATAGCAAATTTTAATTCTAATTTTTGTCTAACTAATGGCATCGTAAAAGAAAAATTATATTTAACTTTACTAACTGTATTATCAAGTTTCATATTAAAGTTATAAGTATATTTTTTATTATCTATAGTTATTTGCTTATGAACCTCTACTCTTTTATATGATTTTTCGTCTTGATTATCAAATATATATAATAGATCTATATAAGACACTGTACTTGTATTAAAAACATGCATTGTTGCACTTCCACTTATTAATCCATCGTTTTCAATTTCAACTGAAAAATCTTCTACAGCAAAAGTTAATGGTTCTTCATATTTAAAACTATCATAAGCATCAGAATTTAGTTGCTTAATAGGCTTATAAACAATAAGCGAACACATAGAACAAATAATTAATATAAAACTTTTTAAACTCATAACCTTCACTATACAAGTAGTATCAAAAAAAGATTATTGGGGGTATAAATTTATAAGTTTAATTTATTATCGTTTTGTTATAAAATTTGAATATGATTATTTTAGTAGGGCCAAGTGCTAGCGGTAAAACAGAAGTTTGCAAATTATTATGCAAAAAATATGGTTATAAAAAATTTGTAACTACAACAACTAGAGACAAAAGAGTTGGTGAAATCGATGGTATTGATTATAATTTCGTCTCAATAACTGATTTTAAAAACCTACTGAAAAATAATTCGTTAATTGAATATACTCAATATAATAATAATTTTTATGGTACAGAAAAAAAGAATATTCATTTAAATACTGTACTTATAGTTGATCCAAATGGATTAAAATCTTTTCAACAATTAAATGATCCTTCTATTGTTTCTTTTTTATTAACCTGTGACGAAAATTCTCGCATAAACAGAATGAAAGAAAGGAAAGATCCAATAGAAAAAATAAATGAAAGAATAAAAATTGATAAAATTAATTTTTCAGAAGAAAAAACTGAAAGTGCCAATTACATTATATCTACTTCTAATAAGACAATAGAAGAAATTACTAATATAGTAAATAATTTATATAAAGATAAAATTAATCATCAAAATTAGTTGTAATAATTTTATTAGCAGCAATGGTTTTTTTAATATCGATTATTCTTTGATTAGATGATCCACGGAATTTTAATCCGATATCTTTTTTATTCATATCGAATTTTCCATCAACTAAATAGTCTATTTTTTGTAAAAAAGTCTGCAAATCTCCATTATTTTTACTCATTTCGATTAATTCTTCATATGTAAAACCGGTATAAACCATTATATCCAAATCGGTATTTTTAAATAAATTTACTAATTTTAAAGCATCAGAAACTTGATAAATAGGATCTCCACCACTTAAAGTTATTCCTTGAAGTAATGGGTTTTTCATTGCAGCATCATAAATCTTTTCTATATCGCAAAGATGTCCACCATTAAAATCCCATGTTTCTTTATTAAAACATCCTTCGCACTTATGAGCGCAGCCTTGAAAAAAGATAGTCATTCTTATGCCAGGGCCATCAACTATTGAATCATCAATAACATTAGCTATTCTAATATAATCGCTCATTTTATAAATTTTCTTTAGTTGAGTGTTTTACTCTTTGCTCAACTTCTTCCTTTTTAGCATCATTAAAACGCTCGGTTGTTCCAACTAAATAACCAGTAATTCTTCTTATTCTTTCGAATTTAACTTCATTTTCGTGTCTATGACATTTTGGACAACATTCATCAATTATTCCGTTATATCCGCAAACTGGATCTCTATCAATTGGGTGATTAATTGAACCGTATCCAACGCCACAATCATGCATACATCTAATAATTTTTTCAAATGCTTGTTCATTTTTAGCAACATCACCATCAACTTCGACATAAGTAATATGGCCGCCATTTGTTAAAGCATTATAAGGTCCTTCTTTTTTAATCTTATCAAAAATAGAAATCTTATAATAAACAGGTATATGGAATGAATTAGTATAATAATCTCTATCAGTTACACCTGGAATAATACCAAATTTTTCTTTATCAATTTTAACAAATCTTCCGCTTAAACCTTCTGCTGGTGTAGCAATTAAACTGAAGTTTAAATTGTATTTTTTTGTATATTCATCAGTTTTAGCACGCATATATCCAATAATTTCGAGTCCTAATGCTTGAGCTTCATCACTTTCACCATGGTGTTGGCCAATTAAAGCTTTTAAGCATTCTGCTAAGCCAATAAATCCTATTGTTAATGTTCCATGTCTTATAACTTTCTCGATTGTATCATTCCATGATAACTTATCACTATCGAGCCAAATATGTTGTCCCATTAAGAATGGGAAATTATAAACTTTCTTTGAGCATTGAATTTTAAATCTTTCTAATAATTGATCTTTGACTAAATCAAGTTTTTCATCTAAATCTTTATAAAATGCTTTTAAATCACCTTTATGTTTAATACCAAGTCGAGGTAAATTAACTGATGTAAAGCTTAAATTTCCACGACCAGTTGTAATTTCTTTAGTTTTATCAATATTACCCATAACACGAGTTCTACAACCCATGTAACTAATTTCACTCTTATAATCGCCTTTTTTATAATATTGTAAATTATAAGGAGCATCTAAGAATGAGAAATTAGGGAATAATCTTGCTCCACTTACTCTTATAGCTTTTTTAAATAAGTCATAGTTAGGATCTTCTTTATTATAACTAACACCTTCTTTTAATTTGAAAATTTGAATTGGGAAAATAGGTGTTTCTCCATCACCTAAGCCAGATAATGTAGCATCAAGTAAACAATCAATAACCATTCTTCCTTCAACAGATGTATCAGTACCATAATTTAAACTTGAAAAAGGAACTTGAGCTCCAGCTCTGGAATGCATAGTATTTAAATTATGGATTAAAGCTTCCATTGCTTGATATGTTTCTTCTCTAGTTTCGTTATAAGAAATTTTAAGAACAAAATCACATAATTTTTTAGGATCTTCTAAATCTTCAAATCTTGTAGAAATAATTTCATATAAAGCATCTTCAAACTTTTTATGGCCAATTCTACATTCATCATTAGAAATTTCTTCAGCTTCTTTAACAATACATTTAGCATCATCTTTGCAAATGTGTTCAACATAAGTACCAAGAACAACTACTAAATTTCTTACAATTGCTTTTCTATAAGTTTTAATAACACCAGGAGCCATACCATAATCAAAATTTGGAATAGATTGTCCACCATGCATATCATTTTGATTAGCTTGAATTGCAATACAAGCTAATGAAGAATAACTTCTAATAGATTGTGGTTCTCTTAAAAATCCATGTCCAGTTGAAAAACCATTCTTAAATAATTCAAGAATATCGATTTGGCAACAAGTCATAGTAAGAGTATAGAAGTCCATATCATGAATATGAATATCACCATCACGATGAGCTTTAGCAAATTTAGGATCTATAACATTAGAAAGATAAAATTCTTTAGCAGATTCACTTCCATAGCGAAGCATACAACCCATTGCTGTATCTCCATCAATGTTTGCGTTTTCTCTTTTTGTATTATTATCTTTAGCATCTTGGAAAGTAATATCTTTTAAAGTAGCCATTAAATGGGTTTTGCTTTCTCTAAAGCGAGTTCTTTCAGCTCTATAAAGAATATAGGATTTAGCAACTTCTGCTTCGTTATGTTCAATTAAAACTTTTTCGATTTCATCTTGAACATCTTCAACACGTGGCAATTTATCTGTATATTTTTTATCAATATTGCTGATTACTTCATCAACAATATTATCAACTAAATCTTTATTTTCGATATCTAAAGATGCAAATGCTTTATATAAAGCATTGAATATTTTATTTTTGTCAAATTTTACGATACGTCCATCTCGTTTAATAATCTTATTCATAATATGTTCTCCTTTTAGTTGCTTTTATAAATTAACATATGTAAAGAATAAAAAAATAAGTTCCTCCCTTTAAAAGAAAGAAACTTACATTTTAGTAATTATTTAGTAGTTATTTGTTTTTAAGAACTTCGTGACAATGTCTACAACGAGGTTCATAGGCTTCACTTGCACCAACTAATACAACTGGATCATCATAACTAGCTGGAACGCCATTAATAAGTCTTTGAGTCATTGTTGCTTCTTTTCCACAACATACGCAAATTGCAGTTAATTTAGTTACAAACTCAGCACGAGCAAGCAATTTAGCTGTTAAACTAAATGGTTCACCTCTAAAATCGCAATCAAGTCCAGCACAAATTACACGTTTTCCACTATCAGCTAATTCATTTATAACATAAAACATCTCATCGCTAAAAAATTGAACTTCGTCTATACAAACGACTTCAGTATCATCTTTAACATAATTAAAAACTTCTCGAGGGTCATTAATAGGTATTGCTACTTCTTTTCTTTTTTGATGTGAGACTACTTCATTTGCACTATAGCGATTATCAATTATAGGCTTAAATACCAAAAATTTCTTTTTAGCGTATTTTAAACGATTTATTCTTCTAATAAGTTCTTCAGATTTACCTGCAAACATTGGCCCAGCTATAACTTCAATAAAGCCAGAATTAATATCATCATGTCCCATAAAAGTTCTCCTAATAAAAAGTGTTAGCACATTACTAACACTTTATTATTTTTAATAGATTTTGTCTATTAATTATTTAGCTTTTTTTCTTTTGTTTTTGCTAATAATTCATCAATTTCTTTGACATAGTCAACTTCTTGATAATCAGCAATTGGTTCGAAACCAGCTTTTCTCATAGCAGTCAAGACCAATTCATTTGCTCTTCTTAAAGATAAGTCACTTCTAATCTTAAATGCTAAAGGAATTTCTTTATAAGAGTCTTTTTTAGAAACATCT
Source organism: uncultured Bacilli bacterium (assembly GCA_934168325.1). Taxonomy (GTDB): domain Bacteria; phylum Bacillota_I; class Bacilli_A; order RFN20; family CAG-826; genus Onthovivens. The sequence goes on along the minus strand of CAKPNG010000014.1, from coordinate 29,912 downwards.
TGAACTGGTAAAGCAGTAGACATAAATTCTTTTGGATCTAAAGCTAAATAAATCTTTAAAGAATCACCTAAACAAGTTATCTTGGCATAAGTTACTTTATGTAATCTGAATGTATCGCCAGTATTTGAAAGACGATCTTTAAGACCATAACTCATGATTAAGTTCTTAATTGCGTTATAATTTGTTTTTAAAGTTTCATCACCTGTTGAAATCTTTTCGAAGAAGTTCATTTTGACGATTTCGCCTTTTTCAATTGTAGATTCTTTTCCTCTTGGTTCGTTAGAAACTATAACTTTTGGTTCGACTTTTGCAGGCTTTTCTTCAATAACAGGGGCTTTTTCTTCTACAACTGGTTCAGGAATAATTTCTTCTTTTGCTTCCTCAACTGGTTCTTCTTTAACCTCTTCTTTTGGCTCTTCTTTACTTACTACTTCAGGGACTTCCTTAGTTATAATCTTTTTTATTATACGTTTTTGTCTAGGTTTTTCTAAACCTTTTAAAGCGTCTTTAATTTCTTCACTAACAAGGGTTCTGACATCTTCTTCAGTAATTGTTTCTTTTGGTTCTTCAGGAGCTACTTCAGGTTCTTTTTCTTCAGGTTCTAAAGTAGTTGGAACAGCTACAACTATTGGAGTTGTGACATGAACTTTTGTTTTTTCTTGATCAGTAAAGCCATTGGTATTTTCTGCGCTTACAAACTTGACTTCTTTATCAAGTGGCTTTTCCTCATAAGCGCTTGTTTCTTCCGGGACTAACTCAGCCTCTTTTTTCTCTTCCTTCTTTTCATCAACTTGTGGTTTTGATGCAAATTCATCTTTAATAGCTGAAGAAACTTGATCCTTGATTAAATCTTTTAATTCATCTAAATCAACATATTCTAATTCTTCGCCATTTTCATTTGTGCAAGTAATCTCTTCTTCATCACAATCACAGCATTCAGAACAATCACAATGTTCATTTAAAGCTTCTTTGACTATTTCTTTAACATCTTCTTTTGTTAAAGATTTTTCTTCAGCTTTAGATTGTTCTGGTTGTTGAGGATAAGGATAACCATAAGGTGGGAATGGATAGCCATAATATGGTGGATAAGGTGGATTAACTGGAGCAGCAGGTTGTTCACTAGATTTAGCAGGTGTACCAGAAACTGGAGCTTCAGGACCATAAGAGTTAATATATTGAATAACTAATGGTGAAGAATTTCCAACAGTATTTATATTATTTGTAGTGCCGCCAATTCCAACGCCATCATAATTTACATCTTCATTATTTGCATTTTGAGCTTTTAATTCTTTATCATGTCTATGGCTTGAAGCATAAACTAATGTTTGAATTAAAATAACTAAATAAGAAACAGCAAATAAAACTAAGCTAACAACAAAAACCCAGCCAATTATGCACATTACTAAGCCTTTTTTAGCAAATGTTCCACCGAACATTGCGTTAGGATTAAGTAATAAGTTTTTAATTGTTGCACTTTGATTTACAGTATAGCCATTAACTGTAGTTGCAGTAGCTTTATCAATAAATAATTCACCATTAACTCCAAAGTATTGTTGCGCTAATACACAAACCATCATACTAAAGAAGCCAAATGCGATAGTAGCAATGATCCAGAAAATCATTGAAGGTTTCTTCATCTTTGAGTAGTAAATTATTTGAATAATAATAACTACGATTGATAAAGCAAAACATGCATAATAAGCAATTGTAATAGGATTTAAGCTGAATGCTACAAATGGAGCAATAAAACTTTCTAATAAAGCATTCTTGCAAAGCCCTAAGAATGTTTTACTTCCACCAAAAGCATTAGCAACGTAGAATGGAACACTTGTATTAACATACCATTTTAATATTGAAAGGCCTTGTTGTGTAAATCCAAAGAAAACACAAACACCTATTAATATGACTGATATTATAAGGACTATAGGCCAACCAACTAATTTTCTTTTTTTCATAATTAAATTAATCTCCTAATCGTCATCGCCCTCATCATCAGATGTGTTCTCTAATGTTGAAGCGTAATCTTTAACTTCTACACGATCGACTTGTTCGATTCCGTGTTTATCCATCATTTCAGTAATTAATTGTTCAGCTCTTCTTAATGATAAGCCACTCTTAACTTTGAAAACTAAAGGAATATCTTTGTAAATAGCTTTACTAGATGCATCCTTGATAGGTAAAGTTGTATTTTTATAATCTGCTGGATCTAAAGCAAGATACAATTTTAATGATTTACCAGCAACAGTAACTTTACAGTAAGTAACTTTATGTAATCTAAAAGCATCACCGCCATTACTTGTTCTATTCTTTAAGCCATAACTAACTAATAAAGATTTAATTTGATTGTAGTTATCTTTTGTTTCTGCATCAGCTTCTCTGATTCTTTGAGCAAAAGGTATTCTTTCTATTTTTGCAGCTTCATCTTCATTTTTTTCTTCTTCGGAAACAGGTGCTGCTTCTTCAGCTTTAACTTCTTCAACTTTTTCTTCTTTAACTTCAGGAGTTGGTTCTTCAACCTTAGTTTCTTCAACTTTTGATTCTACTGGTTTTGGCTCCTCGACTTTTTCTTCAACAGGAACTTTAACTTCATGGACTTCTTCGACGACTTCTTCTACAACTTCAGGTTCTTGATTTTTAATTTCTTCGATAGCTTTTAATAATTCTTCTCTGATAATATCACGAACTTGTTCTTTAGTTAATGAAGGTTCTTTTTCAACAGTTTCTGCAACTTTTGCAGGTTTTTCTTCAGCTTCTTTTACAGGAGTTGGAATTGCAATAATTACAGGAGTTGGAATTTGAGGTTCATTTTTATCTTCTTTAACAGCATCAGCTTCACTAATACTTATATGTTCTTGGATAGCTGGAGCTGGTTCTTCTTTGATTAAAGGATGAGCAACTTCTTCTTTTTTTGCACGAGCATCAAGTTCTTCACTTAAAGCTCTACGAATATCATCTCTTGTTAAAGGTTCTACATCTAATTTTTCATGAGGATAATTAGTTTCCTTTTCAATTGGTTTTTCATAAGGATTTTTAAATCCGTCATATCTTTTAACAACAAGAACAACCTTTTTCTTAGGTTTTGCAGGTTCTTCTTTCTTTTCTTCTTCAACAGTTGTAGCAGGAGCTTTAGTTTCAACTTTTTCTTCAACTGCAGCAGTACTCTTATTAACTCTAACTTTTGCTAATCTATTGATAGTTAAAATATACATAGCAAAAACAGAAATAACAGCAATTAATGTCATTAATAACATTACATAAAATAATGTAGATGCAATAGTATTAATACCAAATTTAATCATTAAGTTATATGGCTTGCCAGAAGTAATCATTTGTCTTGCGATGCTCATTGAACCACCTAATTTAGTATCAAAAACATAGCATAATAAATAAACACCAACAAATGCAGTGAATAATAAGACAAAGAATTGTCCTAAATATTGCCATTTCTTTTTCTTAGCCATCATTATAAATAATACAATGGTGCCAATAACAAATAATCCAAATACAACAATTACACTAATGGTTAACCATCTTACTTGGAAATGAACAAATGCATCCCAGCCAAAAACTAATGGTTGGAAAATAGTAGCAAAACTTAACCAAGAAAATTCGGCAAAGCGTTTGCTATAAAGGCTTACACAGTCTGTAACACCAGTGAACAAAAATGCAGCAATTGCTAAAACTACGCTTACAATTGTTACCGTTGTCCAAACACACAATCCTTTCTTTTTCATGTTTTAATCCTCCTTTTATATATCAAATATAATTAAAACCAATTTTATTTGCGTTTCTAATATTAAATGAAACGTTTTTGATAGTTTCTCCGGTTTCACTAGAAGAACTACCAGCAAAGCTTTCTACTAATTCGTTAATTGCAGGAATTAATGGATCATAAGAATCAACAATATATATTCTCTTACTTTGATATGTGAAACTTAATAGACTTAGTGGGTCTTTTCCAAAGCTCCTTACCATATCAAACATTATTCTCATAATATAGGAGTTATCTGGATTAGTTGCTAAATTAAAATAATTAACTCCTTCTTTTATTTGTGGCATATAAGATGCTAATTGAGAAACATTCTCTAATATTGGTATAAATTTATTTACTAATGGTCCTATTTGTCCAAAACTTATAGCATATAAATACATAACTATTAGCCACTCAATTATGCCAAATACTCCACCAAATAACCTTTGGAAAATTCCAATATGCTTTCTAAACTTGGATGGAATTAAAAATTTCACTAAATGCCATGTAGGCCAACTTATAACATTTGACACAAATAATGCAACTTCAATTAGAACTAATAAGAATACTAATTTACAAGTAACTTCACATGTAAGTTTTAAATATAAACCTGTTAGATTTTCATCAAGATTTTGCATAATTATAAATATATCTTCAATGGAAGTAATAGTTATCGTATATCCGCTTTGAATTTCAAAACTTAGTCCTTCTGGTTTAATAAGTTTTAACAAATCGTATCTAATAAAATCGATAGAAATATCCTTTAAAGCTAAATATAAGGCTACAAAAACTAAGGCGAATATAATTAATCGCCAAAATTTCCTAAAACCGCCCTGAATAAATCCAAAAACTAGACCATATAATAACGAGCAGCCAATTAATAAGTCCGCTAAATATTTCATGATATTTATATTTTAGTGTTTATATTTAAAAAAATAAATAGAAAAAATGCAAAAATTTGAAAAAAAAGTCGATTTTAAAAGCCTTTTATAATTTTATATAGACATTTCCATGATATTTTTTTCATCATGAAAACACATACGTATTTTAAAAAAAATCTAATTTGATTCCAATCAATCGAGATTTTTTTAATTTTTAAATACAAATGTTTTAAATTATTTAACTACTTCTACATATATAAAATATAATACTTTTTTTAATTTAACATATTAATTGAAATTACGTGTTGTCATAGTATAAAATATCTTGCTATGGAAATTATATTAAATAAAGAAAACACACTAACTAATCTTGGAAATTCGATTCTTAAAAAATTCGATTGTCCTACAATTCATTCTTCAATGTTGGATATTGATAAAATTTTATCACAGAACAAAGACAAAAAAGTTTGTCTTATTCTTCTTGATGGTTTTGGCAAGAATATTATTGAAATGTATAAAGATTATTGTCCTTTTATCTATAATCATATTTATAAAACAATAAATTCGGTTTTTCCTCCAACAACAGTTGCAGCAACTACCAGTCTATTGACATGCAAATATCCTATTGAAACAGGATATATAGGCTGGTCTCAATATTTTCCACAATACGACCAATTTATTGATGTTTTTCCTAGTATCAATTCACTTGATAAAACAAAAGTTAATCCACCAGTTACTGAAAAAATACTTAAGATTAGCAACCTTATTGAAATAATTAATAGTTTTAATAAATATAAAGCAAGACAAATAATGGGCTTTAATTATTTAGATAAAAATAATAATTATGATTTAGATAAATTATTTGAAGCAGCTAATGAAGCATTAAATGATAATGACTTTGTCTATTTATATTCATGTGAACCTGATCATTTAATGCACTCTGAAGGAACAAGCTCTTCTAACCTTCCAAGCCTTATTTCAAAACTAAATTCATTAGTTAAAAATATTACTTCCAAAAACAATGATGCCATATTTATATTGATTGCAGATCATGGCATGACTAATATTGAAAATATTTTTATAGATGAATATCCATTATTTTATAATTCATTAAAAAAGAAAAATTTCTTTATTGAGGGGCGTTTTGCGGGCTTTTTTGTCGAAAACGAGGCAAATTTTATCGAAGCATATAATAAATATTACAAAAAAGACTTTATTTTATTTTCTAAAAAAGAAATTTTAGAAAAAAATATTTTTGGTTATTCAGAAAATATAAATCAAAATGCTTTAAACACTTTAGGTGATTATTTCTTAGTATCTATTGGTAAATATTCATTCAATAATCCAAGCTCAAGAAACCATCAATTACTTGTTGGAAATCATGCTGGAGGAACAACCGAAGAGAAAGAAATCTATTTATCTATATATAACAATTAAAAATCCGATTAAAAAATCGGATTTGCGTTAATCAAAAGTGGTGCCAAATATAGGGATCGAACCTACGACCTACTCATTACGAATGAGTTGCTCTACCAACTAAGCTAATTTGGCGCTTTTTTATTATATCAATTTTCTTTTGAAGTTTTAACATATTTAAAATATTTTGGTTGATCATAACTATTAGATATATCAACCATTTGTTTGTAGCATTGTTCGTATAAATAATCTCGATTTTCTTTTAAATCAAATTCTTTTCTAGGAAAAATAGGCTCTCCTACTATAATTGTTGGACGAGGTTTTCTATAAAAACGTGATTTTCTATAAACAGTAACGATTGGAATAACAGGGGCCATTAATTTTGCTGGGTAATGAAATGAAGCCGGAGGAAATTTTCTTATCTTAGTATAAAAAGGCCAAACATGAGCTTCAGGAAAAATTAAAACATTTTGATGTTTTTTATTAATATAATATTCAAGTCCTTTTAACATATTTCTTACACATTTTAAATTTGCTAATGGCAATGGAATATAACCGAGAGCATTGCAAATATTAACGCCAATAGGAACTGAAGTCATATCACTATATCCAACAAGATTTGTTCTTTTACCTCTAACAACAAAAGATTGAATAGCAAACATATCAAAAATAGATGTATGATTGGCATATATAAAAGTACCCATCTTTTTAAGTGACTTTAAGTTTTTTCTATTTTTACATCTAACTCCACCAAATATACATATCAAAGACATGATTGGCTTAGCGATGCAATAATATAAGATATTTGAAAAAAATACATTTATTGGATTATTTCTAATATATTTATAGGATTCTGGAACTTCAGGCCTACTTAAATTAGTTTCCATGAAATCATCTTTAGTTTCATCATCATAGAAGCAATAAGTTACGCCATTAATTTTTTCTCTCTTTACCATTTTCATTAATCCTCAATACTTCTGCATTTATTAATTCACCATTATGTTCGATTTTATTCCAATTAGTTCTTTTTTTCTTATGAACTAAACCATCACAAAAGGCTGATAAAAAATCAAAAAAGAAAAAGAAATAAGAGAACATAACTAATAAACTACGCCAAAAGCCAAATTTTAAATTCTTATGATCAAGTAAGATAGATATTAATGCAGCTAAAACAAAAGAAAAATATAATAAGCAAAAATTAATTAAACAATGGAAACCGATATATTCAGCATTTGGCTCCTTCAATACCAGTGCAGCAATTAATAAGCAAAGAGTTACAATACATGCAATACCTTCTGTGATTATAAAAGTTAAAAAAGGAAAAATAGATAAGTTATATTCCATAATGCCTATTCTTCTTCTAACCATATGATCTTTATGGTATATAACATCCCCTTTTTTATATTTATTTTTATCTTCGAAAAATCCAAAAACCCATCTAATATGTTGAGTATGTAAAATCTTAAATTTAGTAGGTTGTTCATCATAGTACATAGCATGTGGGTAATAATGCATTGAAACATTATGATAATAACAATACGTTGTTAATGCGACATCTTCAGTAAAGCCAGTCCAAATCCGCCCTCCTGCATCATCTACTACTTGAGTATCAACGTAATAGCCAGTACCAGTCAATGTAGCTTTTTCAAAGTAACGACTTCTTCCTTTGCTTGTAAATTGATTCATAAAAGAAAATAAAGTAGCACTACAAGCACTAACCCAGTTTTTCCTTGAATTAGTAAAGTTTCGATAGCCAACACCAACCTGATAGCCTTTATTTTTAACATCGTTTATTAATTCTATATAATTAGCATTTAAAATATTATCAGCATCAAAAATCATTAATGCATCATATTTTGTTTTTAATGTTTTTAAATGATTGTAAGCTTCTTGTAATGCAAAGCCTTTAGTTCTTTTATTCACTAAATCTTTCCTAATAATTACTTTATACCCAATTTTTTTAGTAATATTGAATGTAGGATCATCTTTACTTTCAATAATTACATAAACATCAAAATAATTTTTATCATAAGTTTGTTTTTTTAGTGAATTTAAAATATTAGAAATGACATTATCTTCATTTCTTGCAGGTATTAAAATTGCATATTTATATTTTACAGATCCTTTTTCAAATTTCTTAGGCTTTCTATACGCTTCAATAAAATAAAGTATATAGTAAAAACTTAAGATCATAAATATAAATAGTGCAATAACTATTGCTGTATCAAAAAAATTTGCTATCTGAGTTAATGACCACATATAAATATTTTATCATACTATAAGAAGTATGTAAATAATTTTGGTTTTAAATAATACTATTACTTAGTTTTAAAAACTAGTTGTAATAGTTTTTAGTAAATTTTAGCATTTTTTACAAAAATAATTGGGGTTTTGCAAGGTTTTACTTACTTTCTTTACAAAAATAATAAGTTAAAGCACAAAGTGTTTTTGCATCAACTACTTTTCCGTTGTTAATCATTTCTTTTAATTTATCTAAAGAAACTTCTTCTATCATTAAAGCTTCATTCTCATCTAAATGTTGTTTTGTTTTGATTAAATCTTTTGCAACATACAAATAAATCACTTCGTCAGTATAAGCACAAGATGGATACATTAAGCCTAAAAACTCTATATGATTAGCATGATATCCTGTTTCTTCTTCAAGTTCTCTAACAGCCGTATCTTTAGGATCTTCTCCAGCATCACATTTTCCAGCAGGAAATTCATAAATTACTTCATCATATGGATATCTATATTGTCTCTCTAATAATATATTTCCTTTATCATTGAAAGCTAATATGCAACTAGCTTTGCAGTGCCTAATCAATTCTCGATAAGAAATATGACCATTTGGGCATTCAACTTTATCTTTATAGACATCTATTATTTTGCCTTTATAAATTAATTCACTACTAATTTTCTTTTCTTTTAATAAGTCATCATTTTTCATAAAAAATTCTCCACTTTTATTATTTTAACACTTATTTTAATTTACTTAATCAATCAAAAATAATATTATATTAAATACGGGCGTATGGTGGAACTGGTAGACACGCAAGACTTAGAATCTTGTGCTTAACAGCGTGCAAGTTCGATTCTTGTTACGCCCACCACTATATAATTTAAATCTTCTTAATTGAAGATTTTTTTAATGCCTATCTTTAGATGAATTTACTTCGCAGAATCTACCAGCAAAACTAGGTTCATAATTTTCTAAAGCTAAATGAGAAGTATCACTAAAGCATAAACATCTAAAGTGAGCAATTCCTTTTTCTCTTTCTTCGCTCACAAATCTTGTTACACCAGTAGGAGCACAACATGTCGTCATCCCTAATATAGGATGTGGAATATTCATTAAATGTGACATTAAAACACACATCATTCCAAAGTGACATACAAATATTATTTCGTCTTCACTTTCTTTTGCTACCTTGTAATAATTATTAACACGAACATATCCATGTTCTTTTAAAATACCATCAAAATTTTTACATATTTCATTATAAATTTCTTTAATATTACCTGTTTTCATTATAGGCATATCCAAATATTTATCAATATCATACATTTCTTTTTTATCAAGATAAAAACTAGGCAAAAAATCCCATGTAAGATGCTTTTCATTTGTATTAGGCATTGTAACTGGGTAAGTAAATTCTTGTAGCCAATCTTTTACAATTATATCTTTAGATATAGCTAAAGCAGTTAATTTAGCTCTAGGTAATGGAGAAGAATAAATAATTGCTCCTTATCTTTTTTTAAAATGTTTTCCTAATGCTTCTGCTTCTTTAAATCCAGTAGGTGTTAAAGTATTATTTTCATAATCTGGATCGCCATGTCTAATAATTGTAATTTTCATAAAGTCCCCCGAAATTAATAAAACCCTGCAAAAATCAATTCTTTTTTATGATTTCGTTATAATCAGGATCATCTTCATCAATAATGCTTACTTGATTAGTACCTTCAAAATCACTAAAAACAGAAACTCCTGTGTTTTTATAATATTCAATTTGATTAATTATATTACTTGAAAAAACTTCTCCAGGAATAATTAAAGGAATTCCAGGCGGATAAATCATAATCATTTCTTTTGATATTTTATTTAAAGCATCTTTTAAATCAACAATTTTTAAAGGGCCATGGAACGCTACACGAGGTCTTACTTTTAAATCAGGAATTTCAGTAACAAAATGATGATCAGGATAAGTAATACTTTCCTTATAAAATCTTCTACTAATATCCTTTAAAGCTTCAATTATTTTTAAAGAATCTTTATTTCTAGTTCCAACTGTATAAAGTAATAATAAAACATAGGTTTCAGCAAGTTCTATTTGAATCCTATATTCATCTTTTAAAATTTTATAACATTCAAAGCCAGTGATAGATAAATTATCTAGCTCAACAACTATCTTAGTTTCATCATAATCAAAAGCTAATCCCTTAGTAAAATATTCTTTACCATGAGCTTTAAACCCTTTTATTTTATTTATTTCATCAATAGCTTCTCTAGCAAGTTTTATACATTTCCAAATTCTTCTAGAGCCATGAAACACTAAATATTTTCTAGCACCATCTAAAGAAGCTAATAAAATTGAAGATGGCGAAGTTGTTGTTATTAAATTATAAGCCTTATTAATTTCATACTGGCTGACTTTATCAGTATTAATAAGCAATACACTAGACTGGGTTAAACTGCCTCCAGTTTTATGTACTGATAATGTAGACATATCACATCCTGCATCCATTGCACTTATAGGTAAATGTTTTGAAAAATAGAAATGAGCGCCATGAGCTTCATCACATAAAACAACCATCCCTTTACTATGAGCATATTCAGTAATCTTTTTTAGATTGCAAGTAGCACCAAAATAAGTTGGATTAATAATAAAAATAGCACGTGCATCTGGATTTTGATCAATAGCCTTCTTCCATTCTTTATATTGTATTTGATTAACAATTTCAGTTTGTTTATCTATAACAGGCATAACAAACACTGGAACAGCACCACTTAATATTAAGCCATTGATAACAGATTTATGAACATTACGAGGTAAAATAATCTTTTGATGAGCTTTTAAAGTAGCCATAAGCATAATTAAATTGCCACTAGTTGATCCATTTACTAAAAATCTAGCTTTAGATGCATGACATGCTTTTGCAAATAACTCTTCTGATTCTTTAATACAACCTGAAGGATGTAAAATATTATCTAATCCTCTAGGGCAATTTACATCTGCTTTATAAACTGCATGAGGAAAGATTCTATCGAATTCAGTTTTAATGTTTCCTTGATGATGTCCTGGAACATCGAAGCTTGTATTTTTTTCGCTTAAATACTCTTGATAAGCATCAATGTAAGGCGTTCTTTTTTGTTCTAATAAAAATTCTTTTTTCATTGCAATAAAAGTATAGAGTATTTTTATCAAAATTAAATACATTTTTATAAAAAATGTTAAAATATTTCTATGAAAATCGTTATTGTTAGTGATTCACACGGAAATTACTCATTATTAAATCAAATAGTTAATGAAAATTATGATGCAGATTATTTTTTTCATCTCGGTGATTTTGAAATTCCTGAAAGTCTAATGAGTCCATTTTGTTTTATAAAAGGGAATTGTGACTTTTCTAGTAGTGGACCAAATGAGAAAAATATAATTATTAATAATTTAAAATTTCATTTAGAACATGGTGATAAAATAAATTATATGTATTTTGATGAATATATAAAAAATAAAAATTGTGATGTTTTTTTATTCGGCCACATTCATAGAAAAATGGCTTTAGAAATTGGTAATACTAAAGTTTTTAATCCAGGAAGCCTTACTAGACCTCGTGATTCCGATAAAGGCTCTTATTTAATTTTATTTATCGATAAAAATAATCAAATTACTTATGAATTTAAAGAATTAAAATAAATTTTTATATACTCTATAACTACTAGCAAAACTAAGCATTAAATTATAACCACCGCAAAGTCCATCGACATCAATCATTTCCCCTATAAAATAAATATTAGGTTCAATTTTACTTTCTAAAGTATCTTTTAAGTTAGTAATGGATACACCACCAATACTCACTTGTGAATCATCAAAATCATAATTTTCTTTATAAGTAAAGACCATATTTTTACAATAATGAGCAATATTTTTAACATCTCTATTATCAAATTTATATAAGTTTTTTGCACCACTATTCTTTCTAATAAAGTCAGCCATCTTTATTGTAAAAACCCCTTCTATAAAAGAAAACCCTGCTAAACCGTTATATTTTTTAAATTTTTCTTCAAGTTTTTCTTCAGAAATATCGCTAAATAAATCAATAAAAATTAAATTTTTCTTACCAGGTTTTACTCTTTGAATTATAGAAGAGGCATTCATTATACATATTCCACTTAAACCATCTTTCTTAATTAATACTTCACCATTTTCTTCATAAACAATTTTCTTATCTTTAATTAATTTAATATTTCCTTTAAGTCTTTCGCTTTCGATTCCTTTAGTATTTTCAATTACTCGAATTGGAGTTAATCCAGGCTTTAATTCATTAATAACATAATTATGTTCTTTTAATAATTTAAAAACTCTTCCATCACTTCCTAAACTACTTTTACTTTTTCCACCACAAGCAAAAATAAATTTATCAAATACATATAACTTATTTTTAATGACTACATTAACATTATTCTTATTAATAACATAACTATCTAAATTAACATCATTAATTAGTTTAACTTTATATTCTTTTAATAATTTATTTAAATAAGCAACGACTTGAGAAGAGCTTAACGAATATGGGTAAACTAATGTATCGTTTAAAATACGCGTTTCTAGGCCTATAGAATCAAAGAATTCTCTTTGTTTATAAATATCAAAGTCTTTATACAAATTAAGCGCAAACTCGCTATTAAACGAATTATCATCAATTTTAGTATTACCTAAATTACATCTTCCATTTCCTGTCGCTAATAATTTCTTATTAGTTTTATCATTATGATCAAAAATAGTTACTTCAATTGAAGGATCTTTCTTTTTAATCATTATAGCTAATATAACTCCACTAGCTCCTTGCCCTAATATACCTACCCTCATATTTTATAAACCTCTTATAATATTATAAAAGAAAATGAGCAAATAAAAAAGAAAGTAGTTTTCACTACTTTCTCTAATTGAATTTAGTTTGTTTATTAAATTTTTATAATTATTTAATAATTTCGCTAACTGTACCAGCACCAACAGTTCTACCACCTTCACGGATTGAGAATTTAGTACCTTTTTCAATTGCGACTGGGTGAATTAATTCAACAGTGAATGAAACGTTATCACCTGGCATAACCATTTCAACATCAGCTGGAAGAGTAATAGTTCCAGTAATATCAGTTGTATGGAAATAGAATTGTGGTCTATAGTTTGTTAAGAAAGCAGTATGTCTTCCACCTTCTTCTTTAGTTAAAACGTAGACATTACATGTGAATTTAGTATGTGGAGTAACACTTCCTGGTTTAGCAAGAACTTGTCCTCTAACTACTTGATCTCTATTGACACCTCTTAATAAGACACCAACGTTATCGCCAGCTTCTGCGAAGTCAAGTAATTTACGGAACATTTCGATACCAGTGACAACACTCTTAATTGTAGGTCTAATACCAACAATTTCGACTTCATCGTTAAGTTTTAATGTACCTCTTTCAACTCTACCAGTAACAACTGTACCACGGCCAGTAATAGTTAAAACGTCTTCAACTGGTAATAAGAATGGTTTATCAGTATCACGAACTGGATCTGGAATATAACTATCAACAGCATCCATTAATTCCATAATCTTTTCTTCAGCTTCTGCATCGCCATCAAGAGCTTTACGTGCACTGCCTCTAATGACAGGTACTTCATCTCCTGGGAAGCCATATTTATTTAATAAATCTCTGACATCCATTTCAACTAAGTCAATTAATTCTGGATCATCAACTAAGTCACATTTGTTTAAGAAAACAACAATGTAAGGAACACCAACTTGTCTAGCAAGTAAGATGTGCTCACGTGTTTGTGGCATAACACCATCAGTAGCAGCAACAACAAGGATAGCACCATCCATTTGTGCAGCACCGGTAATCATATTTTTAACATAGTCAGCGTGCCCAGGGCAATCAACGTGTGCATAGTGTCTTTTTGCAGTTGAATATTCGATGTGAGCAGTATTAATTGTAATACCTCTTGCCTTTTCTTCTGGTGCAGCATCGATTTGATCATAATCCTTAACAGCAGCAAGTCCTTTCTTTGCTAAAACGTGAGTAATAGCAGCAGTTAATGTAGTTTTACCATGGTCAACGTGTCCGATGGTACCAATATTCATATGGACTTTACTTCTATCAAACTTCTCTTTTGCCATATTTTTTTCCTCCTAATTAATATGCATCTCGCAATAATAAATATTTTATAGCAATATTTGTTGTTAATCAATAATTATTGATAATTATCGATTAGACATTCCTGATTTTTTAACAATTTCTTCTTGAATGAACTTTGGAGTTTCTCCGAAGTGGTCAAATTCCATTGAGTAGTTACCTCTACCTTGTGTAAAGCTACGTAAGTCTGTAACGTAACCAAACATTTCAGCAAGTGGTACTTCTGCTTCGATAATCTTAGCATTTCCTCTTTGACTTTCACCTGTCATTTGACCTCTACGACGTGAAATATCACCAATAGTATCACCATAATATTGTTCTGGAACTGTAACTTCAACCTTCATAATAGGTTCTAAGATTACAGGATCACATTTTTTAGCAGCTTCTTTAAGTGCCATACTTGCAGCAATCTTATAAGCAGCTTCACTAGAGTCGACATCATGGTAAGAACCATCAAATAATGTAGCTTTGATGTCAATTGCAGGATAACCAGCGATTAAGCCTTTTTCCATAGCATCAACTAAGCCATCATTTGTAGGTTTAATATATTCTTTTGGAATACTACCACCGACAATAGCATTGACGAATTCAAATCCTTTTCCTGGATTTGGTTCAAATTTAATCCAAACGTGTCCGTATTGACCTCTACCACCGGATTGTCTGATATATTTACCTTCACAATCTGCTGGTCTTCTAATAGTTTCACGGTATCCAACTTGAGGTTTTCCAACATTAACTTGAACGTTGAACTCTCTTTTTAATCTATCAACAATAATATCAAGGTGAAGTTCACCAACACCTGCGATAATTGTTTGACCAGTTTCTGGATTTGTATGAACTTTGAATGTAGGATCTTCTTCAGCAAGTTTAGATAAAGCTAAAGACATCTTTTCTTGGTCAGCTTTAGTTTTTGGTTCAACAGCTTCTTCGATAACTGGTTCTGGGAATTCCATTTTTTCGAGGATTACATCGATGTTTTCATCACATAATGTTTCACCTGTTGTAGTATTTTTCAAACCAATAACAGCACCAATATCACCAGCATGTAATTCATCAACTTCTTGTCTATGATTACTATGCATTAAAACTAAACGTGCAATTCTTTCTTTTTGACCTTTATTACTATTTAAAACATAACTTCCACTCTTTAATGTACCGCTATAAACTCTAACATAAGCAAGTCTTCCAATAAATGGATCAGTAGCAATCTTAAACGCTAAAGCAACAAGTGGTTTATTTTCATCTGGTTCACAAAGATATTCATTACCATCAGAAGTTTCACCTTTAGCATGTGGAATTTCAATTGGTGAAGGTAAGTAATCAACAACACCATCAAGAAGTGGTTGAATACCTTTATTTTTATAAGCACTACCACAGAATACAGGATGGAATTCACCTGTTAAAGTAGCTTTACGTATAACATTTTTAATTTCATCAATTGAAGGTTCTTGACCATCAAGAACTTCCATCATTAAGTCATCATCAAATCCAGCAAGAGTTTCAATTAATTCTTCTCTTAAAGCTTTACATTTTTCAACGTATTCGCCTGGAATTTCAATAACTTTTGGATCTTCGTGTTCTTTACACCCAGTGTAGTCATAAGCTTTCATAGTAATGATATCAATAACACCACTTAAAGTGTTAGAAATACCAATAGGATATTGAACAGCTTTAGCACATGCACCTAATTTTTCTTTTAAAGATGCAACACTCATATCATAATCTGCACCAATAGCATCAAGTTTATTAACAAAGACGATACGTGGTACACCATATTTTGAACCTTGTCTCCAAACTGTTTCAGTTTGAGGTTCAACACCATTTTTTCCATCAAGAACAGTAATTGCACCATCAAGAACTCTTAATGAACGTTCAACTTCAACAGTAAAGTCGACGTGCCCAGGAGTGTCGATAATGTTAATTCTATTACCTTTCCAGAAACAAGTTGTAGCAGCACTAGTAATAGTGATACCTCTTTCTTGTTCTTGAGCCATCCAGTCCATAGTGGCTGCACCTTCGTGAGTTTCACCTATTTTATGAATTTTACCAGTATAGTAAAGGATTCTTTCGGTTGTTGTAGTCTTACCAGCATCAATGTGAGCCATGATACCGATATTTCTAGTATGCTCTAAATCATACTCTCTTTTAGCCATAAAGTTCTCCTTAAATTACCATTTATAATGTGCATAAGCTTTATTAGCTTCAGCCATCTTATGTGTATCTTCTCTTTTCTTAACAGCTGCACCAGTTCCGTTAGCTGCATCAATAATTTCGTTAGCAAGTCTTTCTTCCATTGATTTTTCTTTTCTTAAACGAGCATAATTGACAAGCCATCTTAAACCTAAAGTAACTTTTCTTTCTGGAGAAACTTCAGTTGGAACTTGATAGTTAGCTGCACCAATTCTTTTAGCCTTTAATTCAACTTCAGGCATAATATTGTTGATTGCAGTTGCGAAAACATCCATTGCTGGTTTTTCTGTTTTTGCTTCAATAATTTTGAAAGCGTTATATAAAATTGTTTGAGCAGTGCCTTTTTTACCATCAATCATAATTTTATTAATTAAACGAGTAACTAATTTTGAATTATAAATTGGATCTGGTAAAACATCACGCTTACTTACATTACCCTTACGTGGCATAATCTACCTCCTAATCCTTCTTATCTTTTGGTTTTTTAGTACCATATAAAGATCTACCTTGTCTACGTGATTCAATACCTGCGCAGTCAAGAGTTCCTCTAATAATATGATATCTAACACCTGGGAGGTCTTTAACCCTTCCTCCACGAATCATAACGGTGGAGTGTTCTTGTAAGTTATGTCCTTCTCCTCCGATATAAGCAGTAACTTCATAGCCGTTACTGAGCTTAACTCTAGCGTATTTTCTTAAAGCTGAGTTTGGTTTTTTAGGGGTCATAGTTCCAACACGGGTACAAACTCCTCTTTTTTGAGCACTATTTTGATTTGTTTCTTTTTTAGCTAAAGAATTGTATCTTTTTAATAATGCTGGAGCTTTTGACTTAAATGTTGGGGACTTTCTTCCCTGTCTAACTAATTGATTAATAGTTGGCATTTTCTTCTCCTTATTTACACAATACCTGGTGTGTCATTACATCTACTAAAAAATAATATTTTTAGTCAACGTTAGAATTATAATAAATCGGTTATATCAATGTCAACATTATTTTAAATATTTTTCTACTTTTTAGTTGTATCAATAAAAATATAAATTTCAAGGAATTAAAATTAACAAATTTAAAAATTTGTTTTATTTGATGATATCAAATAAACTTATAATCGGTTAAAAATAATCCTTGAGTAATAGTTGACAAAAACGTAAACTAAAAACATGTACTTCACAAATGAATTTAGAAAAACATTAATAGATTCTACTTATTCTCTTATAAGTAATAATCACTACAAATCCTTTAATATCAAGAAAATCTTAGAAACTTTAAAAGTAAATCGTAATAATTTTTATCAATTATATGAAACTAAAGACTCTTTTATCATTGAATTATTAGATATACTTGTTAAAGTGCTCCATCTTACATATAAAGATGGTGAAACTAAATCTTTATCAATTTCTATTAGTAAAGAGGAACTTATTAAACATCATCGCTTTATTAAAGGATTTATTAATATGTTTGATGATGAATATCTTCTTAATTTAATAATTTATAAATATAATCTAATGAAAACTTTTAATAAGGAAGATAAAGAATTTTGGCTTGTAATGATTCGAGTTATTTTATATAAATTAAAGCTCGCTATTAATGAAATGCATAATTATAATCTTGATTTAATAATTAATGATGAACAAATAAAATTTAATCAATATAGTTAACTCCTTATAATAAGAAAACCTCTTACCATCAGCGATAAGAGGTTTTTTATTATTTTAGAATAATTTAGAAAAGATTAGATGTTATCAACTTTATTAGAAACAAATTCTTCTTCGATAGTAACTTGTTCTTCGTTATTATCATCTTGATCATAATCTTTATCATGACTTCCTAAATATTGGTTTTTAACTTCTTTCATCTTTTTTAAGACATCGAAGTTATCAAGAATTTCTTTTTCTTCTTGTAAAGAATTAAGTCCTCTACCAGCAGGAATTAATTTACCAGTAATGACATTTTCTTTTAAGCCATGTAAAGTATCAGTCTTTCCTTTAATAGCAGCATCAGTTAATACTCTAGTTGTTTCTTGGAAGCTAGCAGCACTAAGGAAGCTATCTGTTTCAAGAGCAGCCTTAGTAATACCAAGTACTAAAGGTTGAGCAACAGCAGGACGTTTTCCACTAACTAAAGCTTCATTATTTAATCTTGTGAATTCTGTTAATGAAACTCTTGTTCCTGGAATCATTTCTGTATCACCGCCATCAATAATAACAACTTTTCTAAGCATTTGTCTAACGATGACTTCAATATGTTTATCACTAATTCCAATACCTTGGGAACGATAAACTTTTTGAACTTCTTTAATAATATAACGTTGGACACTACCAACATCAGCAACTTCGAGTAAACGTTTTGGTGAAATAGCACCTTCAGTGATTTTACCACCATTTTTAATAGCATCACCTTTTTTAACTCTAAGTCTAGCACCGAAGTTAGTCTTATATTGTTTTTCTTCAAGTTCATTAGTAACTGTAACAATATACATACCATTTTCTTCAGTAATATCTGTTACAACACCGCTAATTTCAGAAATAGTTGATTCACCTTTTGGATTACGTGCTTCAAATAATTCTTGAACTCTAGGAAGACCTTGAGTAATATCACCACCAGCAACACCACCAGAGTGGAATGTTCTCATGGTTAATTGAGTACCAGGTTCACCGATTGATTGAGCAGCCATAATACCAACAGCTTCACCAATTTGAACAAGTTTACCAGTAGCAAGGTTACGACCATAACAATGTATACAAACACCATCTTTAGTTTCACATCCGAATAAACTACGAATTTCAACTTGAGTAATACCAGCATCTACTATTTGTTTAGCAGTCTTTTCATCAATTAAAGTATTACCTTTACAAATAATTTCACCAGTAGTTGGATTTATAATATCGTGACAAGCAAATCTACCAACTAATCTATCAAATAAATTAACGATAATTGTACCTTTAGCAGTATCAATAATATCACTAACCATTGAGCCGTGATCACTATGGCAATCTTCTTCTCTAACGATAACATCTTGAGAAACATCAACTAAACGTCTTGTTAAATAACCAGAGTCAGCAGTTTTTAAAGCAGTATCAGCACCACCTTTACGAGCACCGTGAGTACCAGTAAAGAATTCAGCAACGTTGAGACCTTCACGGAAACAAGATTTAACAGGTAATTCAATAGTTTCACCACTTGTAGAACCCATAAGACCTCTCATACCCATTAATTGAGTAAAGTTAGATTTAGAACCACGAGCACCGGAATCAGACATTATGAATAATGGGTTACGGCTATCGCTTTGTAATTGAGCACTAACTTCATCTTCAACATCGTGAGTAATCTTTGTCCAAACAGCAACAACTTGATTATGACGTTCATTATCAGTTAAGAAACCTTTTTCATATAAAGCTTCAATCTTTTCAACTTGAGCATCACCAATCTTAATTTTATCTTTCTTATCAGCTAAAGCATTAATATCAGAGATAGCAATTGTTAAACCACTAACTGTAGAATATCTAAAGCCTTGATCCTTTAATTTATCAAGAATAGCACTAGTTTTACTTGTTCCATATCTATGGAAAACTTCATCAATAATATTTGTAATATCTTTTTTCTTAATAGGAGCAATTACAGGTAAATTAGCGATGTATTCAGGAATATTAGTACCTTTCTTAACAAAGAATTTAGCTTGATCTTCTTTTAAATTTTTAACACCAGGTTCATTAATATAAGGGAAATCACTTGGGAAAATTAAGTTAAATATAACTTTACCAACAGTTGTAATAAGATAACTATCATTCATTTCTTTTGAGAAATTATCTTTTCTTAAAGCTTTACCTGGAAGAGCGATTCTATTATGTAAATGAATAGCACGTGTTTCATAAGCTTTAATACATTCGTTGATATCTTTGAATACTTTACCTTCAAGTTTAGCGTATTCTTTATATTTTTCAGCTTCTTCTAAATCACCAACATTTTCAAATTTTTGAGCTTTTCTTTCAAAATCTGCTTTAGTAGCTTCTAATGTTAAATAATAGTTACCAATTAACATATCTTGAGATGGAGTAACAATTGGCTTTCCATCTTTTGGAGCTAAAATGTTGTTACTTGCAAGCATTAAATCTAAAGCTTCTTCTTGAGCAGCTTTGCCAAGTGGAACGTGTACAGCCATTTGGTCACCATCGAAGTCAGCATTGAATCCTGTACAAACAAGTGGGTGTAATCTGATTGCTCTACCTTCAACTAAGATAGGTTGGAAAGCTTGAATACCAAGTCTATGTAAAGTTGGAGCACGGTTAAGTAAGACTGGGTGTTGAGAAATAATCTTTTCAACAACATCTAAAACATCTTCATCACGAGCATCAATTTTACGATCAGCTTGTTTATGTAATGTACAAATTCCTTCTCTAATTAAGACACTAGCAATAAATGGTCTAAGTAAATTAATAGCCATTTCACGAGGTAATCCACATTGATACATTTTTAAACTTGGACCAACAGCGATAACACTACGTCCAGAATAGTCAACACGTTTACCTAATAAGTTTTGTCTAAATCTACCTTGTTTACCTTTTAAAGCACCACTTAATGATTTTAAAGGTCTATTATTAGCACCAACAACTGGTTTACCATTTCTTCTACCATTATCGATTAAAGCATCAACAGCTTCTTGAAGCATTCTCTTTTCATTCATTAAAATGACATAAGGTGCATTCATATCAATTAATTTCTTTAAACGATTATTACGAGTAATAACACGTCTATATAAATCATTTAAATCACTTGCTGCAAATCTTCCACCATCAAGTTGAAGCATTGGTCTTAAATCTGGTGGTATAACTGGAAGAGCATCAAGAATCATCCATTCTGGTTTATTTCCAGATTTCTTGAAAGCATCGATAACTTCGAGTCTTTTTGTTAATTTTGTTAATTTTTGACCTTGAGAATCTTTAATTTCATGAGAAATATTTTCAAATTCTTGATCTAAATCAACTTCTTTTAATAATCTTTTAATTGCTTCAGCACCTTCACCAAATTCAGCTCCAGTGTATTTAGAAATAAATCTAGTGCAACCAAAGAAATCAAAAGTTTCATGTGGATTTTCAAGTCTTTCAATTAAGCTATTTGCTTGATCTTTTTCATAAGATCCATCTTCAAAGTCACTAGCAATTTCTCTAATAACACTATTAAATAATTCTCTACCAATAGCATCATCAATAAATTCTTTATAATGGAGAATTTTACTAGTTCCTGGATTTAAACAAATATGAGCACTAAAATAGATAACTTCTTCAAGATTTTTAGGTGAGACATCTAAAACTAAGCCCATTCTTGAAGGAATACCTTTTAAGTACCAGATATGGGAGCATGGTGAAGCAAGCTCAATATGTCCCATTCTTTCACGTCTAACTTCTTTAGATATAACTTCGACACCACATCTTTCACAGACTACGCCAGCATATCTAATTTTCTTATATTTACCACAATGACATTCATAATCCTTACTAGGACCAAATATCTTTTCACAGAATAAACCATCCATTTCAGGCTTTTGTGAACGGTAATTGATGGTTTCAGGTTTTGTGACTTCACCATGAGACCATTCTCTAATTTTATCAGGGGAGGCAAGACCAACCTTAATACTACTTAAATCATTAACATCAAACATAGTTCAACCTCCTATATTAGTTCATTAATTCGTCAGTGATAGATTCATCACTTGTTTCTTCACTATCTTCAATAGTTTCTTCACCGTGATTACTATTTTCACCTAAAGTACGAATATTTCTCATTGATTTTTGTTCTTCTTTTTGAGTTTGTCTAGCAAGAACATCCATATCAATAAGTTTTCCTTCTTTATCACGTAATTCAACATCCATTCCTAAAGCCATTAATTCTTTAGTTAAGACTTTGAATGCTTCTGGAATTGATGGACGAGATAAAGCTTTATTATTAATGATAGCTTCATAAGTTCTTCTTCTACCAACACGGTCATCAGACTTAATAGTTAACATTTCTTGTAATGTATAAGCAGCACCATAAGCTTCAAGAGCCCAGACTTCCATTTCACCAAATCTTTGTCCACCGTTTTGAGCTTTACCACCTAAAGGTTGTTGTGTAACCATTGAATATGGTCCAGTAGCTCTAGCATGTAATTTATCATCAACCATGTGAACAAGTTTAATCATATACATAACACCAACGTTAATACGATCATCAAATTTTTCACCAGTTCTTCCATCATATAAAGTATATTTACCATCACTTGGGCATTTTGCTTCTTTCATGATGTTTGCAATTTCTTCATTAGAAATTCCATCAAAAACTGGAGTTGCAATCTTAACACCGCCAAGATTCTTTAAAGCCATACCTAAATGGACTTCAAGGACTTGACCGATATTCATACGGCTAGGAACACCTTGTGGGTTAAGCATAATATCAACTGGTGTACCATCTGGTAAATATGGCATATCTTCAACAGGTAAAATACGTGAAATAACACCTTTATTACCATGACGTCCAGACATCTTATCACCTTCGCTAATTTTACGTTTTTGAACGATGTAGACTCTGACTTTCTTTTTAACACCAGGATTTAATTCATCGCCATTTTCTCTTGTGAAAATCTTAACATCTAAAACAGTTCCAGCTCCACCATGAGGAACTCTTAATGAACTATCTTTACCATCTTTTGATTTATCACCGAAAATAGCATCTAATAATTTAGTTTCAGGAGTTGGTTCACTTGTACCTTTTGGAGTAACTTTACCAACTAAAATATCTCCTTCTTTAACTTCAGTACCAATTATAACAATACCATCATTATCTAAATGAGCTTTAGCTTCAGTTGGAATATTTGGTACATCAGGAGTAATAGTTTCTTCACCGTTTTTAGTATCACGGCATTCGACTTCATAACTTTCAATATGGATAGTTGTATAGACATCATCTTTTACAAGTCTTTCGCTCATAATGACAGCGTCTTCATAGTTATATCCTTCCCAAGTCATAAATGCGATAGTGACATTTTGTCCTAAAGCTAAATCGCCATTATCCATACTTGGTCCATCAGCAATAATTTGTCCTTTTGTGACTTTATCACCTTTATGAACAATTGAAATTTGATTTATACAAGTACCTTGGTTACTTCTTTTGAATTTTTGTAATTGATAAGTTCTTTCACCATTTTCTTCCATTACTTTAATAGTTCTACTATCACTATAAGTAACGATACCATCATTAATTGCAACAACTGCTAAACCACAATCTGTAGCAATTTTATGTTCTAAACCAGTTCCAACATATGGAGCATGTGGTCTAAGTAATGGTAAAGCTTGTCTTTGCATGTTAGCACCCATAAGAGCACGAGTATTATCATCATGTTCAAGGAATGGAATACAAGCAGCAGCAACACTAACAATTTGAATTGGAGATTCATCGACATAATCGACTTGTTCTTTATCAGCTAAAACATTTTTACCATTAAATCTAGCAACAACTTTTTCAGCCTCAAAACTATCACCTTTAATATCACTAGTAGCTTGAGCAATTACGTGATCATTTTCATCGTTTGCGGATAAATAAACAGCATCTTCTAGGATTTTGCCTGTTTCTTTATCATATTTTCTATATGGAGTTTGAATAAATCCATATTTATCAATCTTAGCATAAGTTGCTAAGTTATTAATTAAACCAATGTTTTGACCTTCAGGCGTTTCAATAGGGCAAATACGGCCATAATGAGTAAAGTGAACATCACGGACTTCCATTGAAGCTCTATCACGAGCTAAACCACCAGGACCTAAAGCACTGATTCTTCTTTTATTAGCAAGTTCTGCTAATGGGTTAATTTGATCCATGAATTGAGAAAGTTGAGAAGTTGCAAAGAATTCTCTAATTGAACTTCCTAAAGGACGGACATTTACTAAACTTTGTGGTGTTAAATCTTTATTTTCACCAATTGTAATTGACATTTTTTGAGTGACGTTTTTAGCCATTTTTGTTAAGCCAATTCTAAATTGAGTTTGAATTAATTCACCAACACATCTAATACGTCTATTTGATAAGTGGTCAATATCATCAGTTGATCCAAATCCATCCATTAAATTCATGAAATAACTGAAAATAGCAACAATATCAGGAATTGTAACTCTAGATTCAGTTAAACTTAAATCTGTACCAATGATATTAGAAATAATATCTTTTTTATCATTAGCATATACTTTAACAACATTAACAATGTTATGTTGATCTAATTTTTCATTGATAGTTAAAGCGTGAGCGTGAGCACCTTTTTCAAAGAACTCTTCATCTGCTAAAGCATCAACGATATCTTTAGTTAAAACGCTATTTTTTCTAAATCTAATTTCGCCTTCAGCACTAATTAAATCTTCAGCTAAAGTTCTATCTATTAAACGGTTATAAATACCTAATTTTTGTCTATATTTAAATCTACCAGCAATACCTAAATCATAACGTTTATCATCAAAGAATTTTTGAATCAAGAATGTATGAACACCTTCATCAGTAATAGGTTCGCCTGGTTTTAATTTTTTGAAAATTTCTTTCAAAGCTTTTAATGATGATTTAGTATCACTATCTTTTTCTAAAGTTTGTTTAAGTGAATCTCTATCACCAAATAAATTTAAAATATCTTCATCTTTTTCAAAGCCTAAAGCTTTTAATAAGATTGTAGCTGGCATTTTTCTTTGTCTATCAATTCTAACCCATAAAAAGTTTTTAATATCACTTTCGAATTCGAGCCATGTACCACGAGTTGGAATTAAATCGGCATTATAAATATATTTACCAAGTTTAGTATCAAAAGTCTTTGCTAAATAAGCACCAGGACTTCTAACGATTTGGCTAACAATAACACGTTCAGCACCATTGATAATAAAAGTGCCGCTTTCTGTCATAAGTGGAATTTCACCCATGAAAACTTCACTTTCTTTTAATTCGCCAGTAATTTTATCATTTAAGTAAAGTTTAACCTTTAAAGAACTTGAATAAGTTAAATCTTTTTCTTTGCATTCTAAAGGTGTATGTTTTGGAGTTTCAAGTCTATAACCACCATCATTATATTCAATAGATAATGTTTTGTTATAATTTTCAATTGGAAAAACATCCTTTAAAGCTTCATTGATACCATGTTCAAGGAAACTTCTATATGACTCGGTTTGAATTTCAACTAAATAAGGTAAAGGTAATTTACCACTAATTTTGCTAAAATTAATACGGTCATTATTTAATTTTGGATAATCTTTATAAGATTGCATATTTTGGCTCCTTATTTATTTACCATTTTTAATATAAAATAACCTTTTTCTTTATAAACGATGGTTACTTCTTTAAAAATAGTTTCAAGAAAGGCTTTATGTGAAAGCATTCCTTTGTCTTTACGGATAACAATGTAAAATTCTCCATCAAGTTTTAATAATCTTTGAACTTTTCTATACATATTATATATATTCTCTTTTCCACTACGAATTGGTGAATTTAAGAAAATAAAGTCAAAGTTATTATCATTAATTGAATCTAATTCATTATCAGAAATTACATTACCTTTTAATTTATACTTTTTTAAATTTTGTTTATTTAGATCTAAACATCTAAAATTAACATCGCAATAAGTTACATCTAACTTTGGGAAAAATAAATTAAGTGTAATTCCGATAACCCCAATTCCTGCACCATAATCGAGAACTTTTCCATCAACATTCAAGGTTAATAAATATTTAATAAATATGTTACTACCTTGATCTAACCTATCTTTAGAAAATACGCCATAATTACTTTCAAGTGATATTTCTTTATCAAAAAACTTAAAATTTACAACTAAATTTTTGTTTTTAACACTATTATCATTTGAAAAATATTGACTCATTTTATCTTGTATAAATAGGCAAAAACCTGCCCCTAATATTTTTCAATTAGAAGCAGGCTAAAAATTTAAGAAAAACTATTTAATTTCTACTTCAGCACCAGCTGCAACAAGAGCTTTCTTGTGTTCTTCTGCTTCGACTGGAGAAATGTTTTCTTTAACTGCGACAGGAGCGGAATCAACCATTTTCTTAGCATCCATTAAGCCTTTACCGGTGATAGCTTGAACTGCTTTAATACAAGCAACTTTGTTAGCACCACATGCTTTTAAGATTAAGGATACTTCTGCTGGTCCTTTCTTTTCTTCTTCTTCAGCTGGAGCTGCACTAGCTACAGGAGCTGCTGCAGTAACACC
Organism: uncultured Bacilli bacterium; assembly: GCA_934168325.1. Lineage (GTDB taxonomy): Bacteria > Bacillota_I > Bacilli_A > RFN20 > CAG-826 > Onthovivens. Next base: position 3,050 of record CAKPNG010000014.1, on the reverse strand, counting down.
AAATTCTTCTTCGATAGCTTTGACTAAGTCGTTTAATTCAACTACTGTCATTTCTTTAACAGCAGCAATAATTTCTTCGTTTGTTAATTTTGCCATAATAATATTTCCTCCTAATTGACAAATTATTTCTTTTCACTAACTTGGCTAAGTGAATAAGCCAAATTGCGCATAGGTGCTTGTAATACGCTTAATAACATAGATACAAGTCCTTCTTTTGATGGTAAGTTTGCGATTTTGATAACATAATCTTTATCACTATATTTTCCATCAATTACTCCGCCTTTGATTTGAAGTGCATCATTCTTTTTGGCGAATTTAGTTAAGATTTTTAAGCTTCCATCAGTTGCATCTTTAGCGAATACAAATGCATTTGGGCCTGTTAAGATATCATCGATGTTTTCATGATTTTCTTTAAGAGCTCTAGAAACTAAAGAGTTCTTATAGACTGTCATGTGAGCACCTTTTTCTCTTAAAGCTCTACGAAGTTCGCTAATTTTAGCAACGTTAAGTCCACGATATTCGCAAACTACTAATGCGCCACTTTCTTTAACCAAAGTATCAATTTGACTGACAACTTCTTTCTTAGAATTTAAGACGTCTTGATTCATAGTTTTACCTCCTTCTTCTTACATATATTATGAGGCTAATATACGTTGAGGATTACCTCGGTAACATAATTAAGCTTTCGCCGTTACGGTCTTAGGTATATAAGCCAAATAAACAAATTTTTATAAAATATTTAATTTAATAGATGGACCCATTGTTGTACATAAGAAGCATGATAAGACATAAGTTCCTTTAACAACGCTTGGTCTAACTTTTAAGATTTGAGCAACGATAGTTTTAACGTTTTCTGTTAATTTATCAGTATCGAATGAAACTTTACCAACAGCTAAGTTAACATTACCATCTCTATCAGCACGATATTCAACTTTACCAGCTTTTAATTCTGTAACCATCTTTTTAATATCCATACCGACAGTACCAGTTTTTGGGTTTGGCATTAAGCCTTTAGGTCCTAAAATTCTACCTGCTTTACCAATTTCACCCATCATATCAGGTGTTGCACAGATTACATCGAAATCAAACCATTTTTCTGTAATGATTTTTTCGAGTAATTCTTTACCACCAGCAAAGTCTGCACCAGCAGCTTTTGCATCTTCTGCTTTATTTGTTAAAGCTAATACTCTAACACTTTTACCAGTTCCATTAGGAAGAACAACTGTTCCTCTAATTTGTTGATCAGCTTTTTTAGTATTGATATTTAATTTAAATGCAATACCAACGCTTGAATCAAACTTTGTTGTACTTGTGCTTTTAATTAATTCACAAGCTTCTTCAATTGTATATGCCTTAGTTTTATCGATTAATTTTAAGGCAGCTTCGTATTTCTTTCCGTGTTTCATACCTTACCTCCAATTAATCAACAACTTTAATGCCCATATTTCTAGCACTACCTTCAATAATTTTGATAGCTGCTTCGATATCATTAGCATTTAAATCTGGCATTTTATACTCAGCAATTTCTTTAATTTGTGCTTTAGTAACTTTTCCAACTGTGGTTGTTTTACTATTTGCACTACCTTTACTAATTCCAGCTGCCTTTAATAATAAGCCTGTAACTGGAGATGTTTTAATTACAAATTCGAAAGTTTTATCTTCGAAAGCTGTAATAATAACTGGGACGATTTGTCCTCTACGATCAGCTGTTTTTGCGTTAAAATCTGTACAGAATTTAGGCATAACAACGCCGGCACTTGCAAGTTTTGGTCCTGGTTTAGCTTCACCGCCAGGTAATTCCATCTTAACAACTTTTGCGATTTTTTTACCCATTGTCTTTTCTCCTTTCAATAAGTTTGTAGTACGAAGTATCGCTCTTCTCCTACGCAATGCGACATACGCACTCGTGATTATATCAAAAAACTCCTGCCATAGCAAGAGCTTTTATTAAATATTTTACTAAGTTTTAAATATTATGAAAGTCTAATAATTTCACTAAATTCAACATCAACTGGTGTGTGTCTACCAAAGAAAACTGTATCAACTTTAACTGTACCTGCTTCTTTGTCAATAGAAACAATTTTACCTTCAACATTTGCGAATGTACCATGAATAATTTTAATATTATCACCGACATGGTAATTTTCATACATTGAATTGTCAACCATACCCATTCTCTTAAGAACTGTTTCGATTTCTTTTGGTGAAACTGGAGTTGGCTTTTGACCACCACCACTACTACCAGCAATACCAGTAACTCCTGGAGTATTTCTGACCATGTACCAACTATCATCAGTCATAATCATTTCAACGAAAACATATCCTGGATAAAGATTCTTTATCTTAACTTTTGGCATTTTAACACCGTTTTTTTCAACATAAGCTTGGGAACCATCTTTATTTAAGACAGGTATTTCTTCTTCAGCAACAACGATTCTAAAAACATAGTCGGATAAATTCATTGATTCGACACGTTTTTTAATGTTATCAGCTACTTTTTGTTCGTGACCACTATAAGTTGTGGCAATATACCATTGTTTTTCTGCTAATTCATTCATTCTTAATTCTCCTATCTTAATGATGAAAAGGCATTTCTTAATTGTTCAATTAAACTGCCTCCAGCTAAATCTTCTAAAACTATAAAGATGCCAGCAAAAATAGCGATGCAAATTACAACAGCAATTGAAGGAAGAAATACTTCTTTCTTTGGCCATCTAATCTTTTTTCCTTCGCGGACAACTCCTTTGAAATAAGTAATTGGTGTACCTTTCATAAATATCTCCTATTTACTTTCTTTGTGAATCGTATATTTATTACAATGAGGACAGAATTTTCTAAGTTCAAGTCTCTCAGTGGAAGATTCAACTTTTTTAGATGTTGTATAGTTGCGGCTTAGACATTCAGTGCAAATTAAAATAATTTTTTTTCTCATAAATATTAACCTTTTTCCTATACTCTCTTAAGAGTATAAAATTATACGAAATCTAAGTCAACATTTTTTTCTTTTTAGCTTAACAATTAAGTATAGTTTTTCTAATTTTTTGAATAGA
>CAKPNG010000013.1 GCA_934168325.1 uncultured Bacilli bacterium | reverse complement strand
AATAATGATTTTAAACAAAAAGAACTTTATTTTGCCTGGTTTTTCCTTCAACGGACTTTACTTTTTAAATTGAGCAAATTAGAGTAATTATTAAAAACAATGGTTTTTTGCGTTTACTATTGTATAATTAATTATACAAATGAAGGTGTTTTATGAAATTTAAGATTATTTGTGATAGTAGCGTAGACTTAATGTCAGATTATATAAAAGATGAGAACATAAAATTCGAGGTAGTTCCGTTAACTATTCGTGTTGATGGTGAAGAATTTATTGATAATGATTCTATAGATTGTAAAGCTTTATTAGAAAAAGTTAATAAGAGTAAAAACGTTGCTCATAGTAGTTGTCCATCTCCACACGATTATGAAAAAGCAATTGATAAGGATTGTTATAATTTTATTATTACAATTTCAAAGAAATTAAGCGGATCTTATAATAGTGCAACATTGGCTAGAACATTATCTGAAGTTGAAGATAATGTATTTGTTATTGATAGTAAAGGAACTGCTGGTACAGGTATTTTAATTGTTGATAAATTAAATGAATTTATAAAAAAAGGATTGAGTTTTGCAGAGATTTCTGAAAAAATACTTGAATTTAGAGATTCTATTAACTTACTTTTTGCTCTCAATAAATTTGATAATTTAGTTAAAAATGGTCGTATGAGTAAGGTTACTGCATTTATTGCAAACTTAGCTGCAATTAGACCTTTATGCTGCGCTGATGATGGTGAAATAAAGATTAAAGAAAAGATTAGAACATTCAGTGGTGTTTTAAAAAGATTAGTTTTTAATATTGGAAAGATGTGTCCAATACAAACTGGTAGAACTTGTGTTATAGCTCACACTTTTAATGAAGCTGATGCAAATTCCCTTAAACAAAGTATTGAAGAAAGTTATAATTTTGATGAAGTTAGAGTTGTTCCAAATCGTGGGTTATGTTCTTTTTATAGCTTAGATGGCGGAATTATTGTATCTTTTTAGGTAAAAACATGAAGAAGACTGATATTTATAAAGATTTTAAGATTGAAGATGCACATTATGATAAAAAAGAGATTGCTTGTAGCATCGCTTTTAAATGCTTATTAATAGTTGTTTCTGTTTTTGGCCTTATAATGGATTTTAGTGCATTTAATAGTTTCTTGGTTGGCTTAACATATTTTGGAACTTTTATTAGTTTTATGTGCTTGATAATCGTTTCATTATTTATGGTGTTAGATGTTATTAGATTTTGTACTAAAAAAGATTTCAGAATTAGAGTTTTGTATATAATTAAATTTATATTAACAGTAAGTTCTGTTTTCTCAATGTTTTTTATTTGTGCACTAGTTGCTCCTGCGGTTTTTACAACTTTTGGTGCAGAGAATTTTTCATTATTTGGTAATATATTTAGTTATATCTTATGTCCTTTGTTATTAGTATTTGATTTTATGGAATTTGACTATAATTTTAATAGTAAATTTATATCATCTTTATACGGGATTATTCCTTTTTCTATTCATTATTTAGTTATTTTATTTATTTCATTATTTAGTGATTTTAAATGGAAGAGCTATGCTAGTGGCATAACATATTTAAAAATGCCTTATTCTGTTTTAGATTATTCTTTAGCTGAAAATAGTTGGTGGAGTGATCAAAAAGCTATTTTAAGTATTGAAAAAGGCACAGTAGGAATTAATCAAATCTTCTTACTTGTTTTGTTTTTGATAGTAATTGTTGGTATTGGTACTTTATTATTATATTTAAAAAATAGACGTTTTATTAAAATTTATAATATAAAAAAAGAAGATAGTAATTTAGAAAAAGAAAATTAATTATGAAAATTGGTTTAATAAGTTTATTGTTAGTTTTATCAAACACGAATTTTAATATTTTAAAATCTGAAAGTGAGCCTATTAAAAATGAGACTAATGATATTTTTGTATTAGCAAATAATATTACTGGTGAGGAAAAGAATCAAAAGATTAGCTTTGAAACACAAATATTTACATTTAAGGCTTTAGGACATAAAAATATTAGTGATATTTCTTATAAATTAGATTTTTCAGATACAAAGTGGGAAATTAATTTAGATACTATAAATACAGAAGAGGATTTAGTTTATTGTAATGTCACTTTTCAAGATGTTGATATAGATTTTACTAAAACAAAATATTTTTCAAATAAATTAACGTTTACTTTTAACACCTCAGAAGAAGTAATTTTTAATATTTATGCTATACCTTCATTTATTTATTTTGATGAATCTGATTTAAATTTAAGTGTTGTTAAAAATAGTGAATTTGATATTAAATTAATTAATGGTGATGGTATTATAAATATTGAACAAAATGAGGTTTCAATTGACATTATTAATAATGAGAATGATTTGCTTAAAGAAGGATCAATATTAACTTCTATACCATATGGGAAACATTATATTTGTTCAGATGCTACAGGTAAAGCAACTATTAGATATCAATTTAAACGTGACCTCAATGGTGATAAAAATGCTGAAATAATTAAGACTTTTTTAATCAATGTTTATGTTATTGATGGCGTTTTTTACTTTTATGAAAAGACTGATTCTAATAGTTTCGAAGTCATAAATCTTGAAAATAAGTTGAGATTAGAGACCTTTTCATATAAAGAAGTATATATCGGAAATATAGAAGATCAACAATTTGATTCAAGCAATATTTCCATAAAAGAAAATATTAGTAATAATTTTCAAATTTTAGATACAGAAGAAGTGAAAGAAAATATTGATGGCGTTAATCATGAATTTTTAAAATTGAGAATTATGACTGGAGCTAATCTAGGCGATTTTTCTTTAATTGCAGGTGTTAAAAACAATAAGAAGATTGACACTAAACTTGATATAGAAGTAAAGCAAGGAAATTATTATATTTCCTCAAATGACAAGCTTTTATTGAATAATAAAATTTTTATTTATGAACCTGCTGATTTTTATTCAATTGATAATTTAATTTTAGTAAAAGATAATTTAAATGAAAATTTTGTGACTGAAGATTATAAGATTACTTTTAATCAAGGTATATTAAATCGTTTAGGTAAGCAAACTATTATTGCTGATGTATTTATTGATAATAAAATTCATAAATATACTTATTTTAATGTATGGGTAACTATGAATCCAAAGTTATCCACTAGCGGACATGGTTTATCAACTTCCCAACAAATTATTTATTATCAAGATTTATTAAAGAAAACAACAAATAGTACATTATCAAGTTATACAAAAGAAGAAAGATATGATGATCTTGAATATGAATATATTAATTCGTTGTCAAGTGAAGCTAAGAAATCTTTAGCAAGTGATTTTAGTTTTATTAGAGCATATCGCAATTTTATTATTAATAATAAATTTAAAACATCGTTTTTTAAAGAAATACCAATTGAATTAGGAATTTCTAGACTTATAGTACCTATTTCAATTATATGTGTTTGTGGAATTATTATCATAATTTCCTTAACATGCTCTTTATATTATATATACCATCAAAAAGGAACTGATAAAGATGAGAAATGAAGTGAATAGTATTAAAAGATGGCTATCAATCGTCGAAAAAGTATTAATTATATTTTTAGCTTTTACTTGTTTTCCGCTTGGCTTATCTATATCAATGTTTTTTGTAACAGAAATTAATCCTTTTTCTATGCCGTTATTTCCAATTTTGTGTATGGCATGGCTTATTATTTTCTTGTTATTAATTTTCTTAGAGTTTTATTTTAAAAATGTAAGTATATATAAAGGTTTACTTAAATCTTCAATTAACTCGTTTTTATTATCTTACACAATAACTTTCTCTATTTTTTGCTTATTTTTTATTTGGGGAAAATATTCATTAAATTATGTTATTTTTGCTAGTTTTATTGCATTAAGTTATTTTTTCATATTAACTTTGATACGTATCTTTTTAGGAATTTTAAATAAAAAGAATAAAAAAATAGCTTTAATTATTGGCCCTAAAGAAGATGCTGATTTATTAGCAAAGAAATTAATTAAAGAAAATAGTAAAACTTATCGTATAAAATATATTTTCTATGAAACAAATATGACTGTTTCTGATAAAGTTTATTCAAAATTTGTTGAATGTAATACTATAATTTTATTAAACACTTTAAGTTTTAAGAATAAGCAAAAATTCTTACTTTATTTTAATTCTAATTTAAATAAAGATGTATTTTTATGTACCACATATTTTGATATTGTTTTAGCTGGAAATAATGTTAATTCTATAAATGATGTATTATCTTATGAACAAAAACCTTTAACTATTGATATAGTTGAAGCTTTCGTAAAAAGAACAATAGACATCATCGCAAGTTTATTAATATTAATATTATCTTTTCCAGTATGGCTAATAATTCCACCGATTATTAAACTTCAAGATGGTGGCCCTGTATTTTATAAGCAAGTACGTCTTACTAAAGGAATGAAAGAATTTTATATTCTTAAATTTAGAAGCATGAGAGTTGATGCTGAAAAAAATGGTGCACAATTAGCTACAAGTAATGATAATAGAATTACAAAAATTGGAAAAATTATTAGAGCTACAAGAATTGATGAAATTCCTCAAATTTTAAATGTTTTAAAAGGGGAAATGTCATTAGTTGGACCTCGTCCTGAAAGACCTGAATTTGTTGAAGGATTTTTAAAAGAGAATCCATTATATAAATATAGATTTAATGTTAAAGCTGGTGTTACTGGCTTACAACAAGTTTCTACTACCTATCACACAACTTATGATGATAAATTAAGATACGATTTATATTATATTTCTAATTATAATGTTGTCTTTGATATTGTTATATTATTTGAAACAGTTAAAACGGTTTTATCAAAATCAATGGCAGAAGGAGTAAGTGAAGATATTAATTTACCTTTGTTTGAATTTTTAAATAAACAAGGTTTGATATTTAAAGATGATGTTGATTATATTCATATTAAAATAAAGAAGGATAAGAAATAATGCTAGTTTATATACCTACATTTTTTATTGCTTTTCTTTGCACTTGGTATGCAACTAACTTTAAAGAAAAATATAATATTTCTAAAAAAAATACTGATTTAGCAGGGTTTTTCATTTTAATAAGCGTTATTTTTATCGTTCTTACTTTTGTAAGTGCTACTCGTTATGGTATAGGAATGGATTACTTATATACTGATAATAGAGTTTTAAATGTCATGCGTGAAGGTATTGATATTTCTTTTAATGAGAAAATAGTTACTTTATTTGCTAAAGGTATAATAAATTCTGGAATGCCTAATTATGTGTTCTTTTTAACTTTTAGTATTATTACTAATTTATCTTATATAATTGCGATATTTATTAATAAAAATAACAATTATTTTATATCAATTTTTATATATTTATTTTATTACATATATTTTAATTCTTTTAATCAAACAAGAGGAAGTACAGCTATTGCATTAGGAATTCTTGGATTTAGTATTGTTTATAATTTTAAATCTAATGTAGCGATATTATTTGGATATAATTTCTGTATACTTGGTGCTTTATTACATTATAGCGAAATTATTAATGTTGTAATATTGACCTTATTTATATTAATTAGACATTTTAGTAATAAAATTAATACCAAGAAGCTATTATCTATTGGATTTATTTTAATTGCGATTAGTCCTGTTTTATTTATTATTTTGAAATACACTATTTCTTATATTCCTATAATAAATAAATATGCATATTACTTTAATCCAAATTATGATCAATCTTCTACACCTCTATGGAAATTTTTGGGCAGTTTCTTTACTTTTATAGTTCCTTTTGTATCTTTAGTTTTCTATTTATTTAATTTTACAAAAGAAGATGATTATTTCTTAAAGTTTACAAGTGCTTTATTAGTAATAAATATGATCTTTTTGACCATTGCATTATTAACTAACTCAATATTATTAGCAGATAGATTAAAATCGATGTTTTATGCATTTGATTTATTTACCATCCCTTATATGTATTCAAAAATGAAAGATGATAATCAAAAATGTATATATATAGGATTAATAGGGTTAATTATGATTGCTGTAACGTTATCTACATTAATTCCAAGTAATACTTATCCTTATAGATCTATTTTCTTTAAAGATATGTATATTTACTAATGTTTAAATTTTCTTTTTAAGAAATTAAATATTTTTTTAAACCAATTTTGTGAGCCAACAAATATATATGGTAATTCTTTATATTTAATATTATTTTTAGTTATAAAAACATCTAAAAGAAGTTCTGAAACATATCCATATACACGTTTTTCAACATTATTGTAATTAGTCATATCTATTTGAGTTTCTAATTCAAATAATATATTGAATAAGAATTCATAGTATTGGACTGCAATGTCTTTTTTAAAAATGAACGTATTAAACATATGGGCGCTTCTTTTATTCATAACTTTCTCAAAATAAGGTAAATAATCAGGATAAATTTTAGCAATAATTTCTTTAGTTTTATCTAAAGGTTCTTTTATATGAGAATGAATGTAATGTGAATAATTAGTTTCGATATAATAATGTCTTTTTTTAGGTAAAATGGCATCATATTTATCCAATATTTTGTCTAAATCTTTTCCACTAATGGCCTTATTGATATTTTTAAAATGAAACCTTGTTTTAGTAAAAAGTCTACGGTAATGGTCTAGTCCTAAATAATCAAAATCTAGATTATTAATAGCCCAATAATATCCAGTTAATTCACAATAATTTGCGTTTTTACTACTAATATTTTTTCCAGTGTTATCTTTATACTTAAAATCTAAATTTATATTGTTAGCGTTAAGTAATAAAGGAACATAAATGTCATCTTTTGGGAATTTGAAATCTTTGGTTGTACAAATAATAATTTTAATGTTTTTCATGCATTTATTATATTCAATATATGACAATAAATAAATATTTAGTTTTAATTAAAAATGTTAGATAATATGTATATGAATTTGAGTTTATTTTTAAAAGAACATTCTAAAAAAATTAAGACTACATCTATTATTGTTATAAGTGCATTATCTGTTATTGGCCTTACTGTTGGGCTTACATTAACAATTTTAAATAAAGATAAAGGTATAACACTTAAACCACATGAAGTAAGACATAATTTTAGTTTAGAAAATTTGAGAAAGAATAATAAAAAGTTTAGTTTTCAAGGCACTGTAGAAAATAAAGAATTTGAGTTTAATTCATTTACTGTGAGTATTAATATTGAAGATGATAATTTGTATTATTTTAAACAATTAGATGATACTAAATTTGAAATTAAAAATGATAATGGCGTTTTGACTGACGTTTATAAAAATATTGAACTAGGCGAATTATCATTAGAAAAATATATTTATTCTTCTTATAATAAATTAACTTCTGACTTTTATTTTTATCCAAGATGTTATGATGTTTCTAATGCTGGACTAGTTGTTGAAGATAATAAATTTATATATCATTCAAAAGATAATGATGATTATTTAATATGTGATTTTGATGGTTTTATGTTGGAAGAAACAGTAATTGGGGAATTTAGTTATAAGCGATTATGAAAAAAATAGTTTTGTTTGAGGATGTTTTCGGAGATTTTGGTGGAATTGAAAAAGTAATAATTACTATTGTTTCAAATTTTTTTGGTAAATATGAATTTGAATTAGTTGTTAATTCTATCATCTCTAAAGAGTACATTGATGATTTAAAAAAATATAATGTTCATGTTGTTCAATTACAAAAAGACTATATTAGAAATCCTATTAAAAGACATTTGGAAGGGTTCAAAAAATTTAAACAATATTTAAAAGATAATAGATGGATTGACACTATTAATTTTAATATTTCAAACTCAATCGATCTAAATTATGTATGTATTGCTAAAAAATTTAAAATTAAAAATAGAATTGCACATTCGCATAATAGCTCAGCAACATCTAAATTTAAGATTTTAATGCATAAATTAATTAAACCTTTTACTATGAATTCACCAACTGTGTTTTTAGCATGTAGTGATTTAGCTGCTAAATGGCTATTTTCAAAAAAAGTATATAGAAAGAAAAAGTATATATTTTTACCAAATGTTGTTGATTATGAACAATTCAAATTTAATGAAGAGTATAGAAAAGAAATAAGAAGTAAATATCATATACAAGATGATGAAATTTTATTTGGGCATGTTGGAAGATTTAATACACAAAAAAATCATAATTTTTTAGTAAATGTTTTTGCAAAAATCAATAATTTGAATCCTAAAACTAAATTAATTCTTATTGGTAAAGGCGAATTAAAAGAAGAAATAATTAATAAATGCAAAGAATTAAAAGTAGATAGTAGTGTTATTTTTGTAGAACCTACAAAAGAAGTTTATAAATATTATTCTGCCTTCGACACACTTTTATTTCCTTCTTTTTTTGAAGGATTGAGCATTGTATTAGTTGAATCTCAATGTGCATCTTTAAAATGCATAACTAGTGATTCTATCAGTGATCAAAGTATATTTACGCCACTTATTATAAAAATATCATTAAATGATGAAAATAAGTGGGTTCAAGAAGCACTGAAGACTGAAGATAATAGCAAAATAGATGTCAGCAATTATTATCTTACTAGTTCTTTTTCTATTGATGAGATGTTATCAATATTAGAAGAAATATATTCTAGATGAATAATAGTTTAAATGTATTATAATTTAAGTTATGAATAAAGTTATTAAAGAAGAACAAGAAATTAAAGTAGTAAAAAATTTAGAAGATTTACATAAAGAATTGTTTATACTTTTATGCGAATTTGATGATTTTTGTAAGGAAAATAATATTAAATATTCTCTAACATCAGGGACATTAATTGGTGCGATAAGAGAAAAAGGATTTATACCATGGGATGATGATATAGATGTAATGATGGATAGGGAAAATTATGAGAAATTTACAGAATTATGTATAAACAAATTAAATAATGATCCAAAAAATCCATTAAAATTTGATGATTATCGATTTGATTGTCATTACACTTTATTTTTCTCAAGATTTGTCAAAACAAATGTTCATGTAGAAACAAGAGTACAAATAGATTCACATTCATATTTATATGAAGGACTTTGCCTTGATGTGTTTCCTTTTGACTATGTAAATGATTCAAGAATTTTGAAACCTTTCATGAATATTTATATTAAATTTTTACATAGCGCATCAAGATGTAAGACTTTAAAAATTGAATCTATTAAAACATTTATTAAAAAAGTATTATTTTTTCCATTTAGTAGAAAATTTTTAAGAACTAGATATAGACATTTAGTTTATAAAGGTCAAAATAGATATGCTCAAAATAAGAGCGTTGCTATTTGTTCATTTAACTTTTTTAGGAAAAATTCTATTAAAACATTTTATTATGATAAAGATATATTTAATGAATTTGTATCTGTTAAATTTGAAGGTAGAGATTTTCCAGCAATTAAAGATTATGATGTTTTCCTTAGAAAAATATTTGGAGATTATATGGTACCTCCAAAAGGTAAAGAAAGAAAACCACAGCATTCATGCGAGAATAAACAATGACGTTATATAATTCAAAAACATATATAAATGAAATAAAAAGTCTTCAGAAGTCAACTATTTTAAATGATTTTGAAAATAAAACTATTTTATTAAGTGGTGGTACTGGATTAATTTTATCTTATTTTGTTGATTTATTTTTGTTTTCTAATTTAAATGTACACCTTATTTTAATTGTTAGAAATATTGAAAAAGCTAAAGAAAGATTTAACAATTTTATTAATGATAATAGATTAGAATTTATCGAAGGTAATCTAAATACAGAAATTAAAATAGAAAAAGATAGTATTGATTATGTAATTAGTGGAGCTAGTAAAACTGATCCTTATTCTTATTCGCATTATCCTGTTGAAACTATTATAGATAATATAGTTGGTTGTAAGAATCTATTAAATATTGCAAAAAAATATAACGCTAAATTTTTATTACTTTCAAGTTGTGAAATCTATGGTATTAATGAAAATGAAATCTTAAAAGAGGACGATGAAAGCGTTGTTAATATTAATGAAAATCGTAGTTGTTATAATTTAGCGAAAATGACGTCGGAAAATTTATGTATAAACTACAAAAAAGAATACGAAGTTAATACTAAAATCATACGTTTCTCACGTATATTTGGTCCAACCATTAAACTAAGTGATACTAAGGCATTAAGCCAATTTATGTTTAATGAAATAAATAAAAAAGATATTGTTTTAAAATCTAGTGGGGAACAAAAATTTTCTTATCAATATGTTGCAGATTCAGTGTTAGCTATTCTTTATGTTTTAAAGGATAAAAGCGAATTTATTACATTTAATTCTACAAATGAAGAAATTTATAGGTTAAAAGATTTAGCAAAAATTATTTCTGATTATTGTGGAACTAAAGTAATATTTGATATAAAGGATGAGTTTAATGGGTCTGGGTATAGTAAAGCTAAAAATAGTATCTTATCCATTGAACGTTTAAATACAATTGGATTTAAAAATCAGTTTAATATCCAAGATGCATTAATAAATACATGTAAAATTTTATCGGAGATTAAATAATGAAAACAATTGCTATAATTATTGCTGGCGGAGTAGGAAAAAGAGTAGGTGCAGATATTCCTAAACAATTTATTGAAATTGAAGGTAAACCTATTTTAATTTATACATTAGAGGCATTTGATAAATACGATGCAATAGATGAAATTGAAGTTGTATGTATCGAAAGTTGGATTGAAGAACTTAAAAAAATGATTTCTTATTATAATTTAAAGAAAATTAAATATATAGTTCCTGGTGGAAATATGGTTCAAGAATCAATTAGAAATGGTGTTTTTAACTTAAAAAATAAAATAGATGATAACGATATTGTTATTATTCATGATGGAATTAGACCAGTTATTGATGATTTTGTTATCGAAGATGTTATAAATACTGCAAAAAAATATGGAGCAGCTGCCACATCTTTACCATATAATGAACAAATTTTTGTTAAGCATGATGAAATTTCTACTGATAAATATATACCAAGAGAAACTTTAATGAGAGTTTCTACACCTCAAGCTTATAATTTCAATAAATTATACAATGCTTATGAGGAAGCTTTTGATAAAAAAATAGGTATTTATGGATCAAGTTATACTAATACTATGTGGGTTGAATTAGGTAATTTATTATATTTTTCAAAAGGTAGTGATAAAAATATCAAAATTACTACTAAAGATGATATAGAATTATTTAAAGCTTACGTTAAAAAGGATTAAAATGAATATTTTAGTAACAGGCGGTTGTGGATTTATAGGTAGTGATTATTTAAATCAAATGGTAATTAAATATCCTTTTGATAATTTTGTGTGCATAGATAAATTAACTTATGCTGGAAATTTAGATAACATTAATCCTATTAAAGATAAGGATAATTTTAAGTTTATTAAAGGTGATATTTGTGATGAAAAATTAATAGATGATTTATTTAATAAGACTCACTTTGATTTAGTTATTAATTTTGCAGCTGAAACCCATGTTGATGCATCAATTATTAATCCAGATATATTCTATAAAACAAATGTTTTAGGAGTTTTAAATTTATTGAAAGCTTCTACTAAATATAAAGTTGGAAGATTTCATCAAGTTTCAACAGATGAGGTATATGGAGATAAACCATTAAATAGTAAAGATAGTTTCATTGAAACCGATGCATTACATCCAAGTTCACCTTATAGTTCTAGTAAAGCTTCTGCTGAATTATTAGTTATGGCTTTTCATCGTACTTACAACTTAGATGTTACGATTTCAAGAAGTGTTAATAATTATGGTAATAATCAAAATAAAGAAAAATTTATTCCTAAAGTTATAGATTGCTTAAAAAATGAAAAAGAAATTCCTTTGTATGGGGATGGATTAAATATCAGAAGTTGGATTGATGTTTCTAAAAATAATTATTATATAGATATGATTTCTAGATTTGCTAATAATGGTGAAATTTATAACATAAGTGATAATTTTGAAATTTCTAATATAGATTTAATTAAATTAATTGCTAAACATTTTAATATTACTAATTATAAAATTAAATATATTGAAAATAGACCAGGACATGATGAAAGAATGTCTATTTTGAATTATAAATTAACAAGGTTTATATTGGGAATAGAAGAAGGAAGATTATAACTTTATTTTTTCTTAATATTGTTAGATAATTTTAAAATATGAAAGAAGGTAAAACTAAATCTTTAAAACTTAACTTTATATATTTAATGATATATAAAGTTTTTGTTGTTATTGTTCCTTTAATAATAGCTCCATATGTTTCTAGAATATTAGGAGTATCTCTAATTGGAGAATATTCTTATTGGATGTCTTTAATTGGATATTTTACATTATGTGCTGATTTTGGATTAGAAGATTATGGATCTAGATTAATTGCTAAGCAAAGAGACAATAAAGAAGAGTATTCTAAAACATTCTATGAAATTATGATTTGCAGAATTTTATTGGGGTTTGGGCTACTTATTTTATTTTTTAGCCTAAATTTTGCTGGAGTATTTGGTAAAAGTAATATAGTAATTTTTTCAATTTTATCATTACATATTATAGCAACAAGCATTTCTCCGTTTTTCTTATTTACTGGTTTAGAAAGATTTAAAGAAATTACCATTAGAACATTTATTTTAAAATTACTTTTGGTAGTTTTGATTTTTTTATGCGTTAAGAGTAAAGATGATTTTATAAATTATATAATTATTTATGCTTGTGTAGTTTTTTCTGGACCAATTTTAATGATTCCATATTTATTTAAAATGGTTAATAAACCAAGTTTTAAAAATCTTAATTTATTAATTCATTTTAAGAAAACAATTGTATTTTTTATTCCAATTTTAAGTATTAATTTTTATACGCTTATTGATAAGAGTATGATTATGTGGATCACTCAAAATAAAGCTGAGAATGGCTATTTTGAACAAGCATATAAACTTATTAATGTTATTAATAATGCCTTGAATGCTTTAAATTTATTAATGTTATCTAGAATATCTTATTTATATGAGATAAAAGATTATGGAGAAATTCAAAACAAAACAAGAAAGTCGTTTAGATTATTGTTTTTGATGGCTTTACCTTGTGTATTTGGCTTGGAATTAGTTAGCAAATATTTTGTACCAATGTTTTTCGGAGCAGAATTTATTAAATCAACATATATTATTTATATATTAGCTCCAACAATTTTATTAATTTCTTTAAGAAATTTAATTCAAAGTATTTATTTTATTCCTCGAAATAAAATATCTATTAGCAATTCGTTTATAATAACTGGTGTTGTTGTTAATGTCTTATTGAATTTAGTTTTAATAAAATATTATGGATCAATCGGCGCTGCAATCAGTTATTTAATTTCTGAAATAGTAATAGTTAGTTTGATGATAATTTATTGTAGAAAAGATATTCCATTAAAGTTATTTTGGGAAACATCAAAATTTCCTCTTGCAGCATGTTTCTTCATGGTAGAAGTAGGATTATTTATTATAATGTTTGTTTTAAATAAGTTTCATGGTGGTACAAGTAACAAAATTAATTTTCTTTTAATTTTTGTAGGTTGTGCGTTTACTTATTGCTTTACAATACTATTTATGAAAGAACCGCTCGCAATTGATGTATTGAGCGGCCTTAAAAGAAAAATTAAAAAACATTAAAAAAAGTCTACTTCTGCAGACTTTTCTTTATAATTAGAGTTCTTTGACCCAAAGACCATGTAAGTTACAGTATTCGTAAACTTTTAATGGTTTTTGTCCTTTGATATTAAAGTAAGCGATTGGTTCTTCACTACGTTTGAAATTAACTCTTCTAACTTCTTTATCTGTAACAAGAATTACAAATTGAATGTAATGATTATCTAACATTGGGTGAATTGTACTTCCTACTTGAACTTTAAGTTCATCACCATTAATTGTAACTTCTGGGACATGTTTTTCTAAAGCTGCATCTACTGAATTAGGTTTTAATTCTTGCATTACTTCTCCACAACAAACTGTAACTGTATCATGTGTATTAACTAATTCTTCAATTATTTTTCCACATAATTTACAGCGAAATAACTTTATATCGTTCATATATTTTTCCTCCATATAATAATTATATTAGTATTTTGTGTTTAATGAAAACGAAATGCTTTATAATATTTTTATGATTATCACATATGATCAAATAGTAGAAGAGCTAAAAGAGGCTTCTAAAAAGGATAAGCCGTTTTTTAATAATATTTATAACAGTAAATATTTAAGTCTCGGTACTTCTATAATTGATATTAAAAAAATAGCTAAAAAATATATAAATTATGATCATCAAAATTTGAAATTAGAATATATCGAATTAATAATTTACTATTTTTATATTAACTTAATGAAAAATAAAAATGATGTTAATAGTCAAATTCAATTTATATTTAATAATTATCAATATCTTGATAGTTGGGTAGTAGTTGATACTACATATCAGCAATTAATTAATATAAGTTTTGATAATATAAAAATGTTACTTAATTCTAATCATGAATTTGTAATAAGGTATGGGATTGTAGCAATGTTACCTTTAATCAAAGATAATAATAATTTAAATACAATATTTTCATTACTTAAGAATAGTGATTATTATTACGTTAATATGGCAACCGGATGGCTTATTTCATACGGGTTTATATATCATTTTGAAGAAATTTATCAGTATTGTTTGAATAGTAATTTAGATATAAATATTTTAAAAATTGCTATTCAAAAAGGAATTGATTCTTTTAGAGTGAGTAATGAAAATAAAACTAAACTAAAAGAGTTAAGAAGTAAAATAAAAACATAAGATTATTTGTTAAAAGCACATTAAAAAAGTATAATTTAAGAGAGGTAAAATTATGATAAAAAAATTAGAAGTTTGTGAAAATACTTATTATGTTGGTGGAAGCGATAGAAGATTAGCTTTGTTTGAAAATATCTATCCTTTAACTAATGGAGCTAGCTATAACTCATATTTAATTTTAGATGAAAAAACCTGTTTAATTGATGGTGTAGATAGTTCAGTTATTGATTTTTCTTTTAAAAGAATAAAAGAAACTTTAGGTGGTAGGGAATTAGATTATTTTATAATTCAACATATGGAACCAGACCATTCTGCTTCTATTGTTAAATTAATAAATTTATATCCAAAGGTTACAATAGTTCTAAGTCAAAAAGCATTAGATATGCTTAGAAATTTCAACGAAGGTCTACTTGTTGAAAATATAATGGCTGTTAAAGAATTTGATAAACTAAATTTAGGTAAACATACTTTGACATTTATTAATACTCCAATGGTTCACTGGCCAGAAGTTATAATGACATATGACATGTATACAAAAACACTTTTTAGTGCTGATGCTTTTGGAACTTTTGGCGCTCTTTCTGGAAATTTGTTTGCAGAACGCGACTCTTTTGAAAAATATTATGAAGATGAAGCCAGAAGATATTATACAAATATTGTTGGAAAATATGGACCACAAGTTTTAAGTGCTTTAGATAAAGCTTCTACAGTTGACATTACAAATATTTTCCCATTACATGGACCATTATGGAATAAAGATCTCACTTATATATTAAATTTATATACAAAATGGGCAAGTTATACTCCTGAAGTTGAAGGTGCTTTAATAGTTTATGGATCAATTTATGGAAGTTCTGAAATTGCAGCAAATTTAATTGCAGATGATTTAGCTCTATTAGGTGTTAAAAATATTGCAATGTATGATGCTAGTAAAACTGATAAATCATATTTAGTAGCTGAGGCGTTTAAATATTCTCATTTAATTGTTGTAAGCTCTACTTATAATATGGGTATTTTTACACCTGTTGAAGAATTTTTATTAGATTTAAAATATCATAATTTACAAAATAGAAAATTTAGCGTTGTTGAAAATGGTAGTTGGGCACCAAACAGTGGAAAATTGATTATAGATATTCTTTCTACTTTAAAAGGATTTGAAATGATTGGTGAAAAAGTTACCTTTAAGAGCAGTGTTAAAAAAGAAAATGCTGAGCAATTAGATAATTTATCAAAATTAATTGCTGAAACAATTAAACCTGAAAAAGCAGCATCTAATCCTTTGTTTAATCTTACTTATGGCCTATTTATTTTATCTAGTAAATTAGGCGAAAAACAAAACGGCTGTATTATTAATACAGTTACTCAAGTAGCAAGTATGCCAGATAGAATAATGTTCTGTGTTAATAAGAATAACTATTCAGCAGATATTATTAAAGAAACTAAAATGTGTAATATTTCAGTTCTTACTGAAAATGCAACTTTTGCTTTATTTAAAAGATTTGGTTTCCAAAGTGGAAGAGATGTTAATAAATTTGATGGATTTAATGATTATGCGATAGCTGATAATGGAATAGCTTATATTACAAAAAGTTCTAATGCTTATTTTTCATTAAAAGTTATTGATATTATAGATTTAGGAACACATTATGGCTTCATAGCTACAATGGATGATTCTAAAGTTTTATCAGCTGAGAAGAGTGTTACATATAGATATTATATGAATTATATAAAACCAGCAGTTAAGAAAGATAGCAGTAAAAAAACTGGATGGATCTGCAAAATTTGTGGATATATTTATGAAGGTGAGAATTTACCTGCAGATTTTATTTGCCCTATTTGTAAACATGGCGCAAGCGATTTTGAAAGGATTAAATAAAAATGGAAAAACTTTCTTTTAATAAATATCAACAAGAAGCTTATGAATTAATAAGTGAAGATGGCAAGAAAGATTTAATATTAAACGGAGTTTTGGGACTTGCTGGCGAAAGTGGCGAATGCTGCGATATAGTTAAAAAATATAAATTCCAAGGTCATGATTTAGATAAGACACATTTATTAGATGAATTAGGCGATGTTTTATGGTACATCGCTGAAACTGCAAGTGGTTTAGGTGTTACTTTAGAAGAGGTTGCTCAATTCAACTTAGATAAATTACATAATCGTTATAAAAAAGGTTTTACTAAGGAAGAATCAATGAATAGACATGAAAAGGAGTATAAATAGAAAATGAAATATATCTTAGCAATCGATCAAGGAACAACATCATCAAGAGCACTTATCTTTGATAAAAGCGGCAACTTAATATTCAAATCTCAACAAGAACTTAAATGTTATTTTCCTAAAGAAGGTTGGGTTGAACAGGATGCGTTAGATATTTGGCTCAGTGTACTGAATGTTATCAACGATCTTTTTGCTAAGAATAATTTGACTTATGATGACATAGCATCAGTTGGAATCACAAATCAAAGAGAAACAACTATTATTTGGGATAAAAAAACTGGAATGCCTGTTCATAATGCAATAGTTTGGCAATCAAGACAATCTGTAAGTTATTGCGAAAAGTGGGATGAATATAAAGAATTAATTCATTCAAAAACCGGATTAATTTTAAATCCTTATTTTAGTGCATCTAAAATCAGGTTTATTTTAGATCATATAGAAAATGGACAAGAACGAGCAGAAAAAGGTGAATTAATGTTTGGAACTGTAGATTCCTGGCTAATTTATAAATTAACTAAAGGGAAAGTTCACAAAACTGATATAACAAATGCTAGTAGAACAATGTTTTATAACATAAATACTCTAGAATATGATGATGAATTATTAAAAATTTTCAATATTCCTAAATGCATGTTACCTGAAGTATGTCCATGTAATGACTTTTTTGGTTATGCAACGTTTTTAAATGATAATTTACAAATTCATGCGATAGCAGGCGATCAACAAGCTGCGTTATTTGGCCAAAATTGTTTTGAAGTAGGCGAAAGTAAATCTACTTATGGCACCGGATGTTTTATGTTAGTTAATATTGGTGAAAAACCTATTTTTTCAAATAATGGATTAATTACAACAGTTGGTTGGCAAATCGGAAATAAAGTTACTTATGCTTTAGAAGGTAGTGTTTTTATGGGCGGAGCCACAATTCAATGGCTTAGAGATCAATTGGGATTAATTAAAGATGCTAAAGATACTGCTCGATATGCTTTAAGAGCAAGGCATGATTTAGGAGTTTATGTTGTTCCAGCGTTTGTTGGACTTGGTGCCCCTTATTGGGATGATGAATGTAAAGGCGCTATTTTTGGTCTTACTAGAGGCACAACTAGGGATCATTTAGTAAGAGCAACATTAAATTCTATAGCTTATCAAGTTAAAGATATTTTTGCTGCTATTGAAGAAGAAACAAAAATTAATATTACTGCCCTTAAAGTTGATGGCGGTGCAACTGCTAATGAATATCTTATGCAGTTCCAATCAGATATATTAAGAATTAACATCACACTTCCAAAATGTTTAGAAACCACTGCATTAGGAGTAGCTTATTTAGCAGGTTTAGGATGCGGATTCTATAATGATCTAAATGAAATCAAATGCATTCATAGATGTGATGAGAAATACACTCCACAAATGGACATCAAAAAAGTAAATAAAAAGCTTACTTATTGGAAAAAAGCAATCGAAGTAACGAGGATGTTTAAATGATAAATTTGAACAACATCTTAGAAAATATTAATTGTGTTGTTGTATCTTTTAATGAATTAAAACCTTATTTTATTAACTTAAAGTCTGCAAATCCCTCATTAAATTTTAAATTTTTATCTATTAATGAAATTAAAAAGAACACATACGGGGTGAGTAACGAATGTGCTATAAAACTAGGCCTAGATAATTTTAATTATGACTATCCAACTATTAAAACATTTTTAAATTATATTAAAAGTGGTATTAATGTTGAAGTTAATGAAGATATTAATAAATATTATAATTTATTGATAGAGAATAATTTTTTGCTAGTTGAAAAGGATTATAAATTAATTTTTAAAGATAAATTAGTTTTGTTTTTAGGTTTTGAAAAAGATGACATTGAGATTAATCATTTAATTAGCAAACTTAATATTACTAATTTTACTTTTATAAATTTATCTGAAATTTTTGATAAAAAAGAGATATTTGTAAGAAAATATCTTCGTGTTGATGAAGAAATACACGATGTTTTTATAAGAATTATTGATTTATTAAATAATGGTGAAAAAGTATCAAATATTCAAATTGTAACTGATTTTAATAGAAATTATTTTTATCTAAATTTATATTCAAAATTGCTTAAATTGGAATTAAATTTTAAAGATAGAGATAGTCTATATGAGACCAAGATTGCAAAAACTATTGAAAAAAATATAGATAAATTAAGCGAAGAAACTATTAAAAACTATGATGATGGAAGTGATGAATATAACTTAATTGTAAAATATTTATCATTCTACGACTTTTATAATTTAACTAATAAATATGTCAATTATAAAGCGATTTTAAGTGATGTTTTACTTAGTAGTTTTATTGAGTCTGAAGGAATCGTAGTTACAAATAAGTTCAATTTCGATATAGATAAACGTACATTTTTAATAGGATTTGATGATTCTTTTTTCTCTAAAATAGCCAAGAATAACGAGTTTTTTGATGATAATGTAAAGATTTTAAACAATCTTAATTCCTCTGAAATTGTTAATAAAGAAAATAATAAATTACTTTTAAATTATCTTATGGCGATGAATAAATTGGAACTTTATTATGGGAAATCTGATGGAGAAAATAAATCAGAGATATCTTATTATTTGTCAATAATTTATCCAGATTCAAATGATTACAACAGCCATATTATTGATAGATTATTTTATAATTATGACTATAGCAAAAGCATAGCTTTGTCTTATTATTCTTATTATTATGAACTAGCAAGGCAATATAAAGAACGTACAACTTTTTATTATATGTATGATCAAAGTATCAGTAAAATGCTAACAAGATATGATAATCAATATAAAGGTATTAGTAATAGAGTAAACAAGTATTATAAAATTTCATATACTCAATTAAATGAATTCTTCTCGTGTCCTTTTAAATTTTATGCTAGTAGAGTTTTAGGACTTAATACTTTTGAAGATAATTTTTATTTAAATGCAGGCAATTTTATTCATGAAATTATGGAAAAAGTTTATGATAATGATTTTGATTTTGAAAAAGTCTTTGATTCTTTATTGTTAAAAAATAAAAATAAATTTAATAATATTGAATTGCTATACTTAGATAAATTAAAAAATGCTGCCAAAATTATTACAGATAGATTAATAGCGGAAAAGGAAAACTCTTTCATTGCTAAAACTTTTAGTGAAAGAGAATTCAATATACCTATTAACGATAAATATATTTTAAATGGGAAAGTTGATTCTATTTTAATAGCTGAAAATAACGATAGAAAGGCCGTTCAAATTATTGATTATAAAACAGGTGAAACCGAATTAAATTTAAGTAAAAACATTTATGGATTAGGATTACAGCTTCCTATTTATTCTTATTTTCTTGAAAAAGATAAAGAATTTAAAGAAATAAATATTCAAGGAATTTATTATATAAATTTTATATCTAAAATTTTATTTGATTATGATAATGATCAAATTGATTTGATAAAAAAGAAATTTTTAAAGAATGGTGCGTTTACTAATTCTATAGATGATCTTAAATTATTTGAACCAAAAATTATTGATTATTTAAACTCGAAGACTATCGATAAACTTGGCATTAGTAAAGATGGAGAAATTAAAAAAGCAAATATTTTTGATTTCTCTAAGCCTATAAAAATAATGAACGAAATATATCCATGTTTGATTGATCAAAATATAAAAGTTTTTATTGATTATATTGAAAATAATAAGTATCCAGTTTCACCATTTTATGATAGTGAGACTAATAATTCATTTTCTTGCAATTTTTGTGAATATAAGGATTTATGTTTTGTAAATAAAAAGAATAGACGTATAAAAGAAACACTTGAAACCATGTATGCAAACGAAAAAGGAAACAAATAATATGAAACGAACTGAAGATCAATTAAAAGCAATTCAATCAACTGGTAATGTTATAGTTTCTGCTGGTGCAGGTAGTGGAAAGACCAGTGTTTTGACTGAGCGTATTTATTATAATATTAAAAAAGGTGTAAAAATTGACGAATTATTAGTATTAACTTTTACTGTTGCTGCAGCAGAAGAAATGAAAGTTCGTATAAAAAAAGAACTTCAAAAAGACGATTCTACAAAAGATTTAGTCCCATTAATTGATAGTGCAAATATATCTACATTTGATTCCTATTTTCTTTATTTAGTTAAGAAATATTCTAGTTTATTACATTTACCTAGTAGTATAGAAAATATTCCAGATGATGTCATTTTGATAAAAAAATATCAAGTTCTGCAGGGTATTTTAAAGAAAAAGTATGAAAATCCAGATCCTACATTTATAAAAATTATACATAATTATTGTCATAAAAATGATGATAAATTATTTAAATTTATTATTGAAATATCTAAGGTTGTTTCTTCTTTTAAGGAGCCGAATAAATTCTTAGACTCATATTTTGATAATTATTTATCTGATGATGCTTTCAATAACTTTGTATCTAATTATATTGACAAAATTATTGTTAACACAAAAAATGAAGCATTGCGTTTATTAAGAAAATCAAGTTGTGATAAATTTATCGAACTTGTTAATAATTATTTCACATACCTTAATGGATTTAAGTGCTTAAAAGATTTTATGAATGTAGATTTAAAATCCGCACCATCCTTATCTACAGGTAAGAAAAAATTAGATGAAGAAGAGAAGAAATTAGAAAAAACAATACGCGACTTAATTAATGGAGTTGTAAATAGAATTAAACTTTATGATTTAAATAAATTATATGAAGTTGATTTAAAAAATAATCAAGAGATAATCCCTTATATTTTAAATATCGTAAGAGAATTAGAAGATGAAATTAATAAATTTAAAGTTCAAAAAGGCTTCTTTACTTTCAATGATATTGCATTCAAAGCTTATAATTTATTAATAGATTTTCCAGAAGTCAGAGAATCAATTAAGAATAAATTAAAACTTATTATGATTGATGAATATCAAGACACATCTATTTTCCAAGAAGAATTTATCAATTTGATAAGTAATAATAATGTATTTGCGGTTGGTGATGTAAAACAATCTATATATGGATTTAGGGATGCTAACCCTAAACAATTTATTGATAAGTATCAAGCATATAGTAATAAAATTGGTGGTACTGCAATAAATATGAATGAAAATTTCAGAAGTAGACCTGAAATAAACGATGCTGTTAATGAATTATTTTCAGTAATAATGGATTTAAATCATGGTGGAGCTAATTATAAATTAGAACATCTTATTAAAACCGGGAATGAAAAATATGCAACAGAACTTAAATCAAAGGATCAACACGGCATTTTTGTGATACCTTTTGATTGTGAAAAGCAAGATAAAGATTCTGAAATTGATTTAACTATTGAAGATATTAAAAAAAGAATCACAAATAAAATGCAAGTAGCAAGTTACGATCCAAAACTTGATAAAGTTATTCTAAGAGATATTAAATATAAAGATATTACATTATTAATATCTAAGTCGACTGATTTTAAGATGTTTGAAGATAAATTTGCTGAGGCTGGAATCCCATTAAATGCTGTTTATGATGAAGATTTAAAAGAAGATGCTTCAATTATTGTATTAATAAATATTTTAAAAATGATTAATTTAATTATTACTAATACAGATGATAATGCAACTATGAAACATTGCTTTTTCAGTATTGCTAGAAGTTTCTTATTCGCTTATAGTGATCAAAAATTATATGACATTTCTCAAGATGATTATAGAAAAGATCCTCTTTATACAAAAATATATAATTTTGCTATAGAAAACAAAAATTGCTTACTTAGCAAATTATATATGAATGTCATATTAGAATTTGATTTTATAGGTAAATTATCTAGATTAGGAAACGCCATAAATAAACTTCAATATTTAAAAGTTTTCTATAATAGAATATTAATTATGGATAAATTAGATTATGAATTAAATGATTTTATCCTTTATTTAGAAAAATTAGATGAATTAGATATAAAAATGGAATCTAGAAAAACAAGTGATGCACAAAACGCAGTTACTTTAACTACCATCCATAAATCAAAAGGTCTTGAATATAACGTAGTTTATTTACCTTTAATATTTTCTAAATCTGGTGGCAATGATAAAATTTCTCCATTTTTTGTAGATTCTAAATTTGGATTCTATTTACCATCTTTATATGAACTTGATTTTGGTTCGAAATCTATTTTAAATAAATCGTTGCATAAAATGTTTTATGATGATTATTGTGAACTTAATACATATGATGAAAAAATGAGATTATTATATGTTGCTTTAACTAGAGCAAAAGAAGATGTAATTATTCCTTATGGAAGCTGCTATCACACCAAAATAGATAATAATTTTGATACTCCAGTTAGTGAAATGATTGAAAATAGTAAAAATATTGGTGATATTTTATTTGCTTCTAAGATAAATTATCCAATTAGTACTTATTTTAATAAAGAAATTATCGAAATAGAAGAAAATGAAACTCTAGAAAATATACCTCAATTTACGATTAAAGATTTTAATTATAGCTTTCCTAAAGTTAGTAAACATAAAGCTAGTAAAGATTTAGCAAATGAATTCAATATGGATGCTTTAAGATATGGTACACACATTCACTTTTTAATGGAAAGTATTGATTTTATTAATAAAGATACATCTTTAATTTCTGATTCTCATGATAGAAAAATTATTGATAAAGTTCTAACAAATAATATTTTTAATAATTTAAAAGAAGCAAAAGTTTATAAAGAATATGAATTTTATGATGATGTGAACGAAATTCATGGTGTTATTGATTTATTTATTGAACATAATGATTTTATAGATATAATTGATTACAAATTGAAAAATCTTGATGATGATGCGTATAAAGAACAGTTAACTATTTATAAAAATTATCTTGAAAGAAAATTTATGAAGAAATGTAATATGTATTTATTATCAATATTGAATAATGAGCTGAGGAAGATTTATGAATAAAGATTACAAGAATTTATTAGATATATATAGTAAAGAAAAGGCGGAACTTAAAGCTGCTTTAATGGAAAAAGCAAATTGGATCAATCATAAATTTTATATTGAAGGTAATATTAATAAAATTATAAAAAATGATGGATTAGAACATTATCCTTTTTTAGAGGCTTTATATGGTGGGAACTTATTATTTAATAGTGCAACAGTTGATGAATCTATTTTTAAATCTGAAGAAGTATTATATATAAAGCATGAAGCGATGGATTTAAGAGAATTAGTGTTAGATAATGATATTAATTTTAATAAGAGCGATTTTGTGATTGAAGTTGATTTTAATAAATTAGAATTAAGTAATTACTATAATTTGTTTCCAAATTTTTATCACATGTTAGATAAAAAAGATGTTGATATAGATTTGACTAAAACTGATTTTGTAGAAATCATAAAGTGCCTAATTTTAGGAAAAACCTCGCAGAACAAGATTATTTTAGATAAAATTGCATTGGTTAATGATATGTTATATGCTCCTATTTTATCTAAAATTTATTATAAAGAAAGTATTAATAAAGATTTATTAGAATCATTAAATGAGATTGGAAAGAAATTTAATATTGAGGTAGTGATGTATGAAAAACATAATTTATGATAAAGAGACTTTCTTAAAGATTATTAAAATTCTTAATGTACCAAGTTATTTAGACTTAGATTTTTTCTATGATGTTTATCAAGCTGTTAGTGAAACAATTATCAATGTAATGAATTCTACTGAAGGTTATAATTTTACTCCTTTAAATCCTGTTACTGTTATTTTATACATTTTGAATGAATATGTTTATTCAACAATGAAAATAGATAAGAATAAAATATATGAACTCTCTAATGATGAAAAATTTTCAACAGGTTTAGCTTCTACATGTGCTGATAAATATATTACAAACGAGCAATTGAGTTATAAATCTCAATCATATTTAAATAGATTTACTCCTAGTGTATCTACTTTATCTTTATATTTAAATTTTATTTTAAGAAGTTTAGAGTCTATTAAAAGTAATAATCAATATGCGATTTTAATTAGCGATATGCTTAAAAAGGCTTTTTCAATGGGTAAATGTATATTAAATCTATTAATTGATGGATTTGAAACTGAAGCTTTTTCTACTTGGAGAACACTCCACGAAAATGAATGTATATTAGCGTGTTTAATTCAAAATGGAGAAGATATTTTTAGAACTTATTTTAGACATATTACTTATGCTTTAGCATATCGAAAGCAAATTACTGATAAGGAAGAAACCGATAAAATATTTGAAGAAATTAAAGCAAATATGAAAAAGTATGATTTGAAAAGTAAAGATATGAAAAAGTATATAGAATACGGCTATTTATTTGCTATTCCTAATATTCAACTAAATGTAGATTTTAAATTGAATTTCAGAGATGGCGTAGAAAAATTAGCTGGATTATCTAATTATTCAAAAGTTTACGAAATGAGTAGTGAAATATCACATAGTTCACCTTTACTCTTATATTCTAAAAAAGAATATTATTACGCAATTACTATTATAAATTTATATGAGTCTTTCTTTAGATTAGAAAATGTTTTTGATCAATATTATAAAAAGTATGTGAATGAAAATATTTTTCAACAATATGAAATATTAAAAGCCACCTATTTAAGGCAGCTTCATTATATTTATCAAGATTTATTAACTAAATTTAAATTCGAAAAGGAAAACGAAGAAGAAAATTAATTATTTAGTTACTTTTCCATCTCTATAGCAATTTCCTCCGATGAATTCTCTTAAAATAGAGTTACATGGAATCCATTTTTCATCGATTTCTTTGAAGTACTTACAAAGTCTAATAAGTCTTTCTGCTTCAGGAAAATATCGATTCTCAACTTCAATTTTAGATAATAATGGAATTGCATATTTTTTAAGAACGCATAATTCATAATTTAAAAAGCTATCAAATACATAATCTGCGTCTTCTTGCGTATTATAAATCCATTTAAATTCACCCTTTCTAACATTAGGCCACATTGAGAAAGTTTCCTCAGCACTTGCATTACGATATTTGAAATCACGAACAATTCTCCTTAATAATCTGATATCAGTAATTGAAATTGGATTTTCTCTATCAATATTAATTTGAGCTTGAGGAGAAATATAAATTTTAAATTTCAACATCTTAGGAATTAAAGATGTAGTCTTTTCGTTTAATGCATGAATACCTTCAACAACTATCGGATCTTTTGGTCCTATTTTTAATGTTCTACCTGGTATACGGCGATTTGTTTTGAAGTCAAACATTGGAAGAGTTACTGTTTTTTCATCAAGTAAATCAACAATGTCTTGGTTGAATTGATCTATATCAAGAGCATCAATAGCTTCAAAATCAGGCGTTCCATCATCTCCTAAAGGAACATTTTCACGTGTTTTATAATAATCATCTAAAGAAATACGGATTGGATGAATGCCTCTAGATTCAAGCTCCATAACTAAACGATCACTGAAAGTAGTTTTTCCACTACTACTAGGGCCTGCGATACAAATTAATCTAATATTATCAATACGATCTTCAATTCTTTGACCCAATTCGCATAGCATACGGTTTTGCTTATTTTCACAAATATTAATAGTTTCGATTGCGTCAGTATTTTTAATAGAAGCGTTGATAGCACTAACAGAATCCATGGCAACTAAATTACCCCAATATTGAGCATCAAATAAAGCACTTGAGAAAGTAGGTTCATCTTTAAATGGAGGAATTTCGCCATTTAATTCACTACGTGGATACGAAATAAGTAATCCAGGAGAATATACTCTTAAAATAAACTTAGTTAAATAGCCAGTTGATGGAACCATACGTCCAAACATATAGTTGTAATAATCGCCACATTTATAGAAGTGGACTGATTTTTCAGGTCTATATTTTACGACTCTAGCTTTATCGTCCATCCCAAATTTTTTATACATTTGAAGAGCTTTATCTTTATCAACAATTAATCTTTCAAATGGTAAATCTTGTTCGACTAATTCACGCATTTTCTCATTAATTGAAGAAACCATATTCACATTAATCAATCTATTTTTATTTAAAACCTGTGCAAATATCGATCTTGATACGCTGTAAGTAAGTTTAAATTTTAGATTTGGATAAAGAATATGACAAGCCATACAGAATAAATAGCGGATAGAATTTTCATATATTCCCATAGCACTTGAACTTTTTAAAGTTAAGAGCTTAATATTTGCATCAGAATCAACTACGTAATCTAAGTCTCTAGTACGGTTGTTAACTCTAGCACAAATTATTGATTTATCACCATTAGTGATATCTGAAAGTTTAATTTTTTTGTCAAAAAAAACTTCTTTTCCATCTATGTTAAGATTTATTCCCATGATTTGTGTCCTCCACTAGTTCAAATATTTTAACATAGAGAAAGCAACTACTCAATTGTTTATTAGAACCAAATATGCTAACTTAATATTAGCGTCGGAGGTGATGTTAATGATTAATTATATAATCCTTATAATATGTATTTTATGTTTAGTTATTTCAATTGTCTCTATGATAATAATTATTAAAAATAAAAATTCTTTAAATAAAACTAATGATATTAATTCAATGAATCAAAATAATAATAACAATAATATTATTTCAGAAATTGGCAAAATTAATGGAAAGATTGAAGGTATCTCAGAAAATATTAAAAAAGATAATGAAATAGTTATTGCAACAAAATTTAGAGAAATTACTGAGTCTAATAGTAAATTTTCGGAAAAATTAACTCAAGATATTAATACTTTAAAAGACGGCTTAGATCAAAAGATTGATAATAAGTTTATAAATTTAACACAACTCTTGAAAGACAATATTGATGATATTAATTCTAAATTGAAAACAAATCTTGGCGATGGATTTGCTGCTAATACTGAATCTTTAAAAGAAGTTACAACAGCTTTAGTAAAAATTACAGAATCACAAAAGAATTTAGATAACTTAAATAAAGAAGTTAGTGATTTAAATAATATTTTAAATAATACTCAAGTTAGAGGAAAATACGGAGAAGCTATATTGGGTGATATTTTATATCAAGTATTTGGAGATACTCATGATCTTTATGAAGAGCAATATACATTTGAAAACGGAAAAATCGCAGATGCTATTGTAAAAATGCCATCGCCTATCAATATAGTTGCTATAGATTCTAAATTTAGCTTTTTAGATTATGAAAAACTATTTGATGATGTCAATCAAACATCAGATGAAGAGATTAAAAAGAATTTTAAAGCTAGATTGAAAGAACAAATATCAAAAATTAGTAAGGACTATATAATTAAAAATGTAACCTGTGAATATGCTATTATGTTTATACCTAGCGATGGTATTTATCAATATATTCAAAAAGATAATGACTTATACCAAAACGTAATTTTATATGCTCGAAAGAATAAAGTTATTTTAACTTCGCCAAGCACACTTCAAGCAGTTTTATTAAATCTTAATGTTTTAAGAATAAATATAACGACACGTAAAAATATTTCTGATATTTTAAAACAATTAGCGCTCTTCCAAAAAGAGTCAGAAAAACTTTTAGCTGCTTGGAATAAATATTCTGATGAAGTTACAACTATATTAAAAAAGAAATCTGAATTTGAAGAATCACTAAATAAAATTAATGATCGTGCAAATAGAATTAATAGTCGATATGGCGAAAATCCTTTATTAGAAAACAATGAAGAAAATTTAGAAAATAAGTGATTTCAGCGGGCTTTTTAATTAAAATAAGTAGTTATGATAGTAGAGAATATTAAAAATATTGATGATTTCAAAAAAATTCAAAAAGAAGATTTGTCTATTTTAGCAGATGAAGTAAGAAAATTAATACTTAATAAAACTTCTAAAGTGGGAGGACATGTTGGTCCTAATTTAGGAGATATTGAACTTACAATAGCACTTCATTATGTTTTTAATTCGCCTAAAGATAAACTTATTTTTGATGTTTCTCATCAAACTTATTGTCATAAAATTTTAACAGGACGAGGTTATGCTTTTATTGATGAAAATAATTATGATAAAGTAACTGGCTTTTCAAATCGTAAAGAAAGCGAACATGATTTATTTGATTTAGGTCATACATCAACAAGTATTTCACTAGGTTTAGGGATGGCTAAGGGTAGAGATTTAAATAATGAACATTATAATGTTGTTTCTATTATCGGTGATGGCTCATTAACTGGTGGTGAAGCTTTGGAAGCTCTTAATAATGTATACAACTTAAAAAGCAATTTTATTATAATTGTCAATGATAACAATATGTCTATCAGTGAAAATCATGGTGGCTTGTATGAAAATTTAAGGTTATTACGAGAAAGTAAAGGTAATTATAAAAATAATTATTTTAAAACTCTTGAATTAGATTACGCATATTTAGAAGAAGGAAATGATGTTTTTAAATTAATTGAATTTTTAAGAAAATATAAAGATATTGATCACCCTATCGTACTTCATATTAAAACTACGAAAGGGTATGGCTATAAATTTGCAAGTGAGAAAAAAGAAAATTTTCATTTTTCTCAACCATTCGACTTGAAAACGGGAGAATTATTAAACAAATTAAATGAAAATAAGTCAATCAGTAAAATTACCTTCAAATTTTTAAGCAATAAAATGCTAAAAGATAAAAATGTAATAGGTATTACAGCTGCAACGCCTTATTTACTAGGATTTAATAAAGAAAGAAGAGAAAAATTTAAAGATCAATTTGTTGATGTTGGTATATGTGAACAACATTCTATTGGTTTTTTATCAGGATTAAGTAAGGCAAAAGCCAAAGGCTATTTAGGAATCTATGCATCTTTTATACAAAGAGCATATGATCAAGTTTCTCAAGATTTTTGCCTTAATGATGGAAAAGGAACGATACTAATTTTTGGAGCCTCTATTTTTAGCAAAAATAATATGACTCATTTAGGAATATTTGATATATCTTTATTATCAAATATACCTAATTTATTATATTTAGATCCTACAAATATAGATGAATATTTGGATATGTTAGAGTTTTCATATCGAAATGATAAATATCCTATAGCTATAAGAGTTCCTATTACATATGTTAAAAGTAACAGTTATTCAAAAATTGATTATTCATTAATCAATAAAAATTATATTTACCATAAGGGTAAAAAAGTGGCTTTAATAAGTGTTGGAAATCTTTTTGAACTAGCTTGTGAAATATACGATGAACTTAGTAAGCTGAATTATGATATTACATTAGTTAAACCTATCTTTTTGAATTCGATTGATGAAGATACTTTAAATGAACTTTCTATAGATCACGATACTTTTATCACAATAGAAGATTCAATTATCGATGGAGGATATGGTCAAAAGGTTGCTTCATATTTATCTAAACGAGGTAAAAAAGTTATAAATCTAGGGCTAGAAAAAGAGTTTGTTGATGGGAGTGAAGCTGTTAATATGTTAAAAAAAGCAGGTATTGAAAAAGATAATATTATTGCATTAGTAAGTCAAAATTATAAATAATAATTGAGTTTTGCAGCCTTTTATGAGAATTGGAGGTTTTTTAGAATTGGCATAATTCTATATTTTACTATTTAATAAATACGAAAATTTGGACAATCAAATCTATATAATAAATTCAACAAAGGAGGAAAAAGTATGTCACAAGTTTTACGTGATAGTCACGGCCGTAAAATTGGAGAAATCCAAGAAAGTGGCGGTAAAAAGATTATAAGAGATGAACACGGTCGCAAACTCGGAGAGTTTGATGGGAAAGTCACTAGAGATGAACATGGTCGCTTAGTTGGAACCGGAGATTTATTAACTTCTTTACTTAAGTAAAATGGAATAGCACCTATTGGTGCTTTTCTTTAATATTATTAAATATGTTTATTTACTGATATAAAATTTATTATTAAATAGCATCTATAAAAAATATTTAAATTATAATGAAAATAGATATGAAATAATTATTAAATGATGATGAGCGTTTATGTTTCTACTTTTAATGAATTGGATTAGATTTCAGAAGATTGTATAATTTAAGTATATTTAATTTTGTATAAATGAATTCTATTTTAACTTAGAATATGCGTTGTATAAATTGTGACATATTTATTTATTTATAGTTTTAAGAAAGGACTAAAATATGATTCCTAACAAAAAGAGTAGTATTTTATTAGTATTAAAAGTTTTAGAAAAATATAGTGATGAAAATCATTATTTAACACAAAATGAAATAGTAGATAAAATTTATCGAGACTATGATATTGAATTAGAAAGAAAAAGTGTTGGTTCTTCCTTATCTATGCTTGAAGAACTTGATTATGATATAAATAAAGGTTCTAAAGGCGGTTTTGCTTTATTATCGAGAACTTTTGATCAAACTGAAGCCTCCTATTTAATTGATGCTATTTTCTCAAGTCGAAGTATTGATGGAAAGCAAGCTAAGAAAATAGCTGATCAAATATCTAGTTGTTTTAGTATATATCAAAGAAAAGATTATTCTTATATTTATAAGTCATCTGAAGTAAATAGAACAATAAATAAACAAGTTCTTTATAATATTTCAATTATTCATGAGGCAATGAAAAAAGGAAAAAGAGTAGGTTTTCAATATTTAGCATATGATGCGTGTGGAAATCAAACAACTAAAATGGAAGGATTTGAATATATAGTTTCTCCTTATTACTTAATAAATAATTTTGGTAGATATTATTTACTTTGCAATTATAGAGAAAAATATAGAGCTCTTCAAACATTCCGCATAGATTATATGGTTAATATTCGTATCAAAGATGATTGGCCAATTAAGAAAATGAAAGATTTGATTGGAGGGTCGAAAGACTTCTCTATTTCTAAATATATTAATAATCATATCTACATGTTTGGCGGAGATTTAGTAGAAGTAGAACTAGAACTTGATGGTGATTGGGTAATTACGATTATTAAAGATTGGTTTGGAGAAAACGCTAAAATTAAAAATAAAAAAGGAAAATTGAGAGCTGATATAAAATGTAATGAAGAAGCTCTTTATTATTGGATAATGCAGTATTCAGACTGTGTTAAGGTTAATTCGCCTGCTTCCTTTGTAGAAAAAATAAAAGATGGTTTGAAAAAAGGATTAGAACGTTATGAATAAAAATTTATTTGACTATGCGAAAAAAGAATTGAGTCAGGATGGATTTTAATGTGGCTTATTGATTCTTATAACGATGAAGATGATGAAATAAAGAATGTTTCAAGATCGTTTGTAGAATTCTTAACAGGAATTTCAAAAAATGAGAAGATTACTGAAATATGGATTAAACCACAATGGTTTAAAATAGATATTACTGTGTTTTATAACAACTGAAAATAAAGAAAAAATAGGTGTATTTATTGAAGATAAAACCATTTCTTGTGAACATAATCAACTTGAAGAATATAATCATAAAATAAATAAAATTCAATCTTTAGAAAAAGGAAAACTCACAAGCATTCTAAAAATATATTATAAAACGAGCATTATTGAAGAGTGGGAAAGCCTAAAAGTGCATAAAACAGGTTGGAAGGAATGTTGCTTTACTGACATAAATCAATTTTGGAGTAATTATAAGAATTTTAAAAATTTAATTATTAAACAATACGCACAACATGTTTGTAAACTTTATGAAGATTCACATTACTTATCATTGCCTAAAGAAAACAATATTGCTGCTTGGAAATCATATTTTGACAATGTTGTTTATCCAATATTTAAAGACAAAGTTTGCTGTTGGGCTGGAATAACACGATTTAATTATTGCTGTTTCTGTATTAAGCCTCTTGGAAAAGAAAATGAGCATATGCCTTATTTAGAGATAAGGAGTATGGATTGTTTAGACAATCATTTCAATTCAAAAATATTAATGTATGGTGTTGATTTCAAAAATAATCCAAATGGATTAAAAGAAATTCGCGAAATTATAAAATCTAGTGAAAATCTGAATATTTTTAAAGGTGATTATGGCACAAAACACAATAAACAAGTTGCGCATATGGAAAAAAGGGCTATTTTATCAAAACAACAATGATGAGTTTATAAATAATGTTTCATTAGCAATAAATGAATATCTAAAAATAGTAAGCTTTTGGAAATAATTAGTACTGAAATTAGTACTAAATAATTTAGCCGTCCAAATTTTAGGACAGCTATTTTGTTATAGTTTTGTTACAAAAGAAGAGGAAACAAAATTATGGAAAGCAAATTTTTAGAAAAAGTTTATGGTTATCAAGAAATTAAAAAAGAGTTAAAAGTAATTCAAGATTGGTATTTTAATTCTGAAGAGTTAGGAGATAGAAAAAAATTACTTCCTAAAGGAATATTATTTTATGGTGATCCTGGCGAAGGAAAAACGCATATTGTTAGGGAATATTCAAAATCTTTCAACTATCCAATTTTCGTTATTGAAGGAAATGATGATAATGTATTAGATGAAATCGTAAAAGCTTATGATAATGCATCTAAAGAAAAAAATGCTATTGTTGTAATTGATGAAATAGATCGATTAATTCAAAAAGATGAAAAATTGACACGTATTTTAATGGCACAACTTGATGGATTTAAAACTTCGACTGTTTTGACTTTGGCTACTTGTAATAATTATTCAGATATGCCTAATGCATTACTTCGAGAAGGTAGATTTGATAGGCATTTTAATACCGTTGTAAATAATGAAAGTGATTTATTAGAAATAATAAAAGGCTTTTCAAATGATGCCGGCATTAAATTAAATGAAAATGATGAAGTTGAGTTAGTAGAGACTTTCTATCATTGGCCATCGAGTTTTATTAAGTCTGTTTTTAATAATGTATCGTTGCGTTATAAGGATGCATGGACTATTTCAGATATAATTAATACTGCAGATTTTCTTAAGACTGGTTTTATTAATAAAAATAATGATTTCAACATATCTTTAAATGCCGCGATTCATGAAGCCGGTCATGCAATTTATATATATTTATTTTGCAAAACTCAAAAATTCTTAAGAATATATTTTGATAATAAAGGAGGTGTTACTGTTTTTAATGCTGCGATAGATTATGAATCAAAAGAAAGTAGGATTGAAACTATTAGAGCAGTATTAGCAGGCTTAATAGCTGAGGATTTAATATTAAAGGGCCATGAAATTGGATGTGGAGAGGATTTAGAAAAAGCATATAACTTATCATTTCGATTATTAAACAGGACATGCATCAACGGTGTTAAATATTTTTGTACATTTGGTGCTTATTTTGATAGAAATGCTAATTCAGAATATTTAAATAGAATTTTCGATCGTAAAACTTCAACTTTTATGAAAAAGAATTATAGAATTGTTAAAGCTCAACTTCGTAAAAATAAAGATAAAATTTTGGAGGTTGCTAACTATTTAATTAAAAATAAAGAATTAAGAAGGAGCGATTTTATAAAAATTTTAAATCGTTAATGATGCTTAAAACTCTAAAATCCTTTATATTTATTGTTT
Source organism: uncultured Bacilli bacterium (assembly GCA_934168325.1). Lineage (GTDB taxonomy): Bacteria > Bacillota_I > Bacilli_A > RFN20 > CAG-826 > Onthovivens. The sequence goes on along the minus strand of CAKPNG010000013.1, from coordinate 4,412 downwards.
TACAATAAATATCACCCTAATAAAATGTTAGTAAAAGTTGAAAAAAAAGTAAAAGTAATCTATTATTTCTATCGATGGAAGAAACAAATATAGAAACTAAAAAAAGAAGATTAAGAATAAAACCTGTTTTTATCATTATGATTTCATTTATAGGACTAATATTTTTAGGGGCTATATTTCTTTATTGTCCTTTTTCTTTAAATGAAAATGTTCATATTAGTTTTTTAGATGCTCTATTTACTTCTGTTACTTCAACAACTGTTACTGGTTTAGTATCTTTACCTCAAGGTATTGCGTCTACTTTTAATATTGTTGGTAGAATTATTATTTGTATTTTAATTCAACTTGGTGGACTTGGAGCTGCTACTTTAACAGTTTTTATATTTCTGATGGCTAGTAGAAAGTTATCGTTATCAGAGCAAACATTAATAAAAGAAGCGTGGAATCTTAGAAATTATAAGAGTATAAAACAAATATTTTATTATATTTTACTTATAACTTTTTCGGTTGAAATTATCGGAATGTTTTTTAGTTTTTTAGATTTTAAATTTATTCAACATTTTGACACAGCAGAAAGTTTTGGCTATGCATTTTTCCATGCAATATCATCATTTAATAATGCTGGAATTGATTTATTTGGTACAACTTCTTTAATAAAATATCAAAAAGATGCTTATTTAAATATTTTAACAGCTTTATTAATTATAATCGGTGGCCTTGGATATTTTTCGATTATTGATGTAGTTGCTAATAAATTTAATTTTAAGAAATTTAGTCTTCATACAAAGATTGTTACTACATACACATTGGCTTTAATAATATTTGGATGGTTGATGATTTATTTATGTGAATTAACTAATAAAGGAACTGATGTAAGTGGAATTGGATCATTCTTTTTAAGTGTTTCGACAAGAACTGCAGGATTTACAACTTATGACTTATCTAAATTAAATTATGGAACGATTCTAATTATGATGGTTTTAATGTTTGTTGGTGCATCTCCTGGTGGAACAGGTGGTGGAATTAAAACAACAGCAATCGCAATTTTATTTGCTTATATCAGAGGTGCAATGACATCTAAAAAGCCTCATTTATATAGAAGATCACTTAGTGATGATTTATTTAAGCGTGCATTATTAGTTATTTCTTTGGGTGGCATATTATTTATTACAGGAACGATTTTAATATGTTTATTTGAAGGCGATTATAACTATATTAAGGATGGTGTTAAATATACTGAATATGTAGAAGGAGCTAGCAGATTTTCTTCACTTGATATAGCTTTTGATACAATGTCAGCTTTTGCTACAGTTGGTTTATCTACTGGAATTACACCTTATTTGGGTGTTGGCAGTAAAATAGTATTAATGATTATTATGTATATAGGTCGTATTGGTCCATTAACTGTTTCTACAGTTTTCAAACCAAATAATAAACAACATGTATTTTTTGTAGAAGAAGATGTTTCTATAGGATAAAGGAGAAGTTATGGCTAAAAAAAGTAGTAGTATTGGTATTATTGGCTTAGGCAAATTTGGTATGTGCTTAGCTAATGAATTAGTTTTATCAGGAAAAGAAATTGTCTGTATTGATAAAGATGAAAAGAAAGTCAAAAAAGCATTAGATTTTTGTGAATATGCTTTTGTTTGCGAAGAAATTACTAAAGCTAATTTGGAAGAAACAGGCTTTAAAGAATGCTCTGCAATTGTTATTTGTATTGGAGAACATATGGATACCGCAATATTTGCAACATTAAATGCCTTATCTTTAGGTGTTAATAAAGTTATTGCTATGAGTAATACTGAAGAAATGGGATTAGTTTTAGAAAAATTAGGAGCTGAAGTTATTTATCCTTATAAAGATAGTGCAGATCGTTTAGCTAAACGTATTTTATCCAATAATGTTTTAGATTTTATTTCTTTAAATGATGAAGTTGAAATATGTGAAGTTAAAATTCCTAAAAGTTATATAGGTACATCAATTAAAGATACTGATATTAGAAAAAAATATGGTATTAATATTATTGCTATAGAACAAGATGATAAAATAATCACTCGTATTGAACCTGATTATGTCTTAAAAGATACTGACACATTAGTTGTTTTAGGTGAAAAGAAATTTTTAAGAAAATTTGAAGGGAAGTAATAATTATTTAGATTTTATAAATTTCTTACCTTTATTAATTGCTTCTAATTCTTTTTTAGTTTGTATATTATTTTCTCTTTCTTTTAATATTTTTATATCTTCTTTAGTTAAAGTATATTTATTATAAAGATCTGGTCGATATTTTTTAGTAATCGTTAATCTTTGATATTGTCTATATTTATATATTTCTTTATGATTTCCACTATAAAGAATATCTGGAACTTTATCTCCATTAAAATCGTATGGTTCAGTATATTGAGGATATTCTAATAAAGAACTATTAAAAGTTTCTTCAATAATACTTTCATTATTTATAACACCATTAATAAGTCTAGAAACTGAATCAATAATACACATTGAAGCTAATTCTCCACCAGTTAAAATAAAGTCTCCAATAGATATTTCTTCATCAAAATATTTATTTATTCGAGCATCAATTCCTTCATAATGGCCACATAAAATAAGAATTTCTTCTTTTTTAGACAATTCAATAGCTTTAGATTGATTAAAAGTATGACCTTTAGGATCCATAATAATTTTATATGTATTTTGATTAGAATTATTAATTAAAGCGTCATAAATTGGTTGAGCTTTCATAATTAAACCAGCTCCACCGCCAATAGGAGGAGTATCAACTCTATGATATTTATCTTTAGTATAATCTCTAATATTTACTAATTTAACTTCAATTAATCCTTTAGAAATAGCTCTAGCAATAATAGAATTTGATAAAAAATTATCATACATTTCTTTAAATAAAGTTAATACAATAAATTTCATTAGTTTAATAATCCTTCAATGTAATGAATTGTAATTGTATGATTATCTAAATCAACATTTTTAATAAAAAAGTCATTAAAAGGAACAAAATAATGTTTTTGATTATATAAAATTTTTAAAGTTATTTGAGCTGGAAATTCTTCAACTTTTATAACTTTGCCTAAAGGTTTATTATCTTCTGTAATTACATTTAAAGAAACTAAATCAGAATAAAAGTATTGATTTTTATCTAATATGTCATTGTCTTTAATCGCTAAAATCTCTATGTTTCTAAACAAGAACCCTGCAGATTCGCTATTAATTTCTTTAAATTTAACTACATAGAAGTTCGAATCTTTTTTATAAGAACTTTCAACTACTAGAGGTAAATATAAATTATCTTTTAGATAATATAAAGTAGAATCTTTTTTAAATCTAAGTGATGAAAAAGAAGAAGTAATATAAATTTTTACCTCCCCCTTTAATCCAACAGTATTAACTATTTTTCCAACACTTAAATATTCCATAAAAAGAAAGGAGAATTATTCTCCTTTTTCTTGATCAAATGATTCAAATTTAATATGAACCCTTTTTCCTTCAAGCTTACCAGCGATACTAACAATATCTCTAATAGCATAAGCAACACAACCTTTTTTACCGATTAAGTGAGCAGTATCTTCACTTTCACTAACAATTAAAAAAGTTAAATCTTTATTACTTTCTTGAGGAATTTCTCTAATTAATATAGATTCAGGTTTATTAACAAATGGATCAATTATTGTATGAATTAATTTTGTATAATCCATTATTCAGCCTTCTTTTCAGCTTTTGGGCCTTTAGATGAAACTACTTTAGCTTTTTTAGATGTTTCGCCTTTAGCACTTTTTGCTTTTGCGATAATTCCTTTAGCATTTAAAATAGCTTTTAAAGTATCACTATATTGAGCACCACTATTAATCCATTTAATAGCTGCTTCTTCATTGATAACTGCATTAGCAACACCTTTAGCTGGATCATAATAACCGATTTGTTCAACACATCTACCATCACGGGAATATCTGCTATCAGCTGCAACTATTCTATAAAATGGATCTTCGTGTCTACCTGTTCTTGTTAATCTTAATTTGACTGCCATAATATTACTCCTTTCAATCGTGATTATTATATTTAAAAGATATATGCCTGTCAAGTATTTATGCTTAACAGCAAAAAATTTTTTTGTTGTTGTTTTTATATAATTAGTATGTTATTATTTTTAGGCTTAAATATGGCGAAATTGGAGAAGAGGCCTAACTCACCTGGCTGTGAACCAGGCATTCACCGGTTCGAATCCGGTATTTCGCCCCAGACTAAGAGCAAATGGTTCGATATTATGTGTCGAACTTTTTTTCTTAAATTAAGTAATTGCATGAATATATGTGAACTTATCGATAAGATTGTGTCCCTTTGTTGTAGGTCTCCCTAAAATTAAATACAATTAAGTATTACTTCCGAAAACCATATTTGCA
>CAKPNG010000012.1 GCA_934168325.1 uncultured Bacilli bacterium | reverse complement strand
TCTTTTTATTTCTGCAAATTTAATTATAGGGCTCTTTTATTTTTTTATCGACCTACAAATATGAAACGCAAACTATCGATAAGAGAAATCGTTCTAAGATAGTTTTTATGCTAATATATAAATTAATAAAAGGTTCTTTTTTAAACTAATTATGTTAAATAAAATTAAAATTTCTTTTAAAAACATTAATCATAAGTTATTTATATCTCTTTTAATAATGGGACTAGTTCCAACCATTTATACAACATTAAGGGTATTTTGGTTGGGGAATCTTCCAGGTGATTATTCATATTCTATTGCAGGACAGTTATCACGGATTAATTTAATATATGAAGTTATAAATGAAGGAATAATATTACCTTTATTTTATTTTGTAGGAAAAGTTTTATCTAATAGAAAAGAACTAACTAATCGAATTAAAACTGGATTATTAATCACTCTACTTATATACATTTTATTATCTATATTTATAATAAGTTTTACAAATCCATTATTAAAATTAATGGCAACAGATCAATCTATTATAAAAGCATCAGCCACTTATATAAGAATAGAAGCGATTGCTAATATATTTGGGATTTTAGCTCAATTTACACTAGTGGGTTTATTAACTTTAGGCAAAGATAAATACGTATATATTTTAACTGGTGTTAAATTAGTCCTATGTATTATTTTAGATATTTTTCTAGTATCGAGTTTAAATTGTTCAGCTAATTTAGGTGTCAATGGCATTGGAATTACAAATATTATTGTTAATTTTTTAATATTTTTGACTACATTATTATTGCTTTATAAAAATGGAATTAATGTTTTTAATAAAGAAAAGTTAGATTTTAAATGGGCGAAAGAATTTATTATAATCGGTGGAATTTCTGGATTAGAATCGTTTGTAAGAAATTTAGCTTATATGGTAATGATTGCTAGAATGGTAAATGTTGTTAATGAACAAGGGACTTATCGGGTTGCTAATAATTTTATTTGGGGATGGTTATTATTACCAATTACTCAGTTAGGTGAATTAATAAAGCAAGAAACATCAACTAATAAAAAAGCTGTTAAAAATAATACATTAGGTTATTTTATAATTACTTTTATATCGATATTTATTTGGTGTATTTTCATTCCATTATATAAGCCGTTTATGAAATATGTATTAAATTTTAATGATATCGATAAATTATTTGAATTAGTAATGGTATTATTTGGCTTTTACATATTATATGCAATTCAAAATGTATTTGATGCGACATTTTATGGGTTAGGGAAAACGCATTATATGCTATTTGAATCTATAGTTACTAATTCAATTTATTATGGAATTGCTTTTATATTATATAAAACAGGTGTATGGGAGCCAACACTTATAGGAATTGCTTTACTTTTTGGATTTGGAAATGCTTTTGATACATTGGTATCATTTGGAGCATATTATTTTTTATTAAAAAAAGAGCATATTAATATTCTTAATGTTGAAGAAAATATGAATGAGATAGATGATATTGATTATAAATAATTAAAATTATTTTAAATTATATTTAAAAGTAAAAGTTCCACTATGATTGGTGTCAGCTTTCTCTATAAATATTTTAAGTTGATAATTATTAGTTTCAGTATTTAAATCATATAAAATTTCAAAAGTATAGACGGCATCTTTTAATAAATAGCCATCTTCGCCTTTAGTTAAATCAGTTACATAATAAAATTTATATGCTGGACATGGATTATCATCGTAATAATCGGTTAAATTATCTTTATTTATAATATTAAAACAAGTTGTATCGTCAGCATAAGCATATGATTTAGCAATACCAAATTTATTAGCATAATTAGTTTTAAAATAATTAAAATAGGTTGTAGCATTGCTTGTTAATATAGTAACAGATTCACAATTTTGAGAAAAAGAATAACCTTCATTAAACCATGTAGTAGATGAATCCATTTCACCATGTAATTGAGAAGGTTCAGGAAGATTATCTAAATGAATTGCGCTTAATTCTTTAGCAGTAAACCATAATTTAGAATCATGAACGTTTTCGATATCTTTTTTATTATCGTTTCCACAAGATAATAAAGCAAAAGATGATAATATTAATAATAAATTCGTAAATGTATGATTTTTCATAGCATATCCCTCCTAGAATTTATCTTATCAATAATAATAGCACTTCTTATAAAAATAATTATATTTTAATTATTGAAATATATAAGTAGATTAACTCTAAATATGATAAATTTATATTATTATAATAATTTATAATCTAAGTTACTTTATGAAAAGGATGATTAATAGTAATGCAATTTATAAATCTTCTTATTAAGCCAACTTCTAGTATGTGTAATCTTAGGTGTCGTTATTGTTTTTATGAAGATGAGTCAAATAATCGCACTAATAAATCATTTGGTATCATGAAAAAAGAAGTAGTTAATGAATTATTTAAAAAGACTTATGATGCAATATCTAAAAATGGTTATATTAATTTTACTTTTCAAGGTGGGGAGCCTACTTTAGCTGGGTTAGATTATTTTCGTAATTTTGTAAGTTTAGCAAAAACACTTAAACCAAAAGATATAAACATTCAATTTTCTATTCAAACAAATGGAATTGTAATAAATGAATCTTGGGCAAAGTTTTTTCATGATGAAAAATTTCTAGTTGGATTATCATTAGATGGCGATGAAGTATTGCATAATATTAATCGTATTGATAGTGAAGGGAAAGGGACATATCAAAAAGTCTATAATTTATTTAAATTACTTCGTTCATACAATGTTTATGTGAATATTCTTTCTGTCGTTACTAAAACATTAGCTGAGCAAGGGAAAAAAGCATATGAATCTTTAAAAAATATTGGGTGTGAATATATTCAATTTATTGCTTGTTTAGATCCTAAAAATAAAAAAAGAGGAAGTGAACCATACTCTCTAACACCAAAAACTTACGGAAAATTTCTTTGTGATGTATTTGATATTTATTATGATGATGGGAAAAAGGAAATTATCATTCTGTTCGTTTGTTTGATGATTTTATTCATATTATTTTGCGAGAGGGAGCATCAACTTGTGCAACATGCGGTATATGTGGTGGATATTTCCTAATTGAAGCTGATGGGTCTATTTATCCTTGTGATTTTTATGCAGTAGATGAATGGAACTGTGGGAATATTTTTGATAATTCTTTATTAGAAATACAAAAGAATAAAACATATATTTCTTTTATGGAATTTGGAAAAGAAAAACCAATAGAATGTCAAAATTGCAAATATAGAATATTGTGTAATGGTGGTTGCAAGAATGATTGTGAAGATGGACATAACTATTATTGTGAGTCATTTAAAATATTTTTTGATTATGCAATTGATAGACTCTTAGAAATAGGTAGAGCCGAAATTTTAATGCGAAAGCAAATGATGAAATAGAATAATAAAATTAATTTTTTAAAATATAAATAAAATAGTGCGTTTTTGCGGGCTTTTTATAAAAATAGAAGAGTTTTTTAATATTAAATGATATTTAGACAATGGTAATTCTATGGTTATTCCTTGTCATATGAAAAACTAGTTTATCCTTAATCAATGCTATAAATTCTTTTGATAATAGAACAGGATCTTATCTAAGAGATGTACTTGTTATTAAAATACATGTTTATGTATCAACTCTATCTGAAGTTGAAAATAAAAACTTTGAACCTCTTTATTTTTTATTAATAAGTAACTAAAAATTAATTAATAATGCTTGTGGGCTTGTCGATAATCAAAAGGAGTTAAATTTGAATATTTTTTGAATATTTTGGTAAAGTGACTTTGACTTGAAAAGCCTAAATAATTAGAGATAGTAGAAAAAGTTTTATCAGAATATCTTAATAATCTTTTTGCTTCATCGATCTTAATTTGCATGATGTAATCGGAAATATTTATTCCAGTTTCTTTTTTAAAATTGGTTGATAATCTACTTCGTCCAATAAATAAGGCTTTAGCGATATCATCGACTTTAATTGGATTTGATAAATTATTTTGAATATAATTAGATACTTTTATAACTAAATATGAGGAATTTTTACCTAGTTTTAGTTTTTCTACTTTTTCTGTATAATCTATAACCATTCGATAATGAAGTTCATTAATTAAATCTGAAGAAGTAGCTAATTCACATTTTTGAATATATTGGTCTGATAAACCTAAAGCTGAAGTTATATCCATCCCACCTCTAATTGCTGCTCTAGAGACTAAAGTAGCAGTAACTATAAAAATATTTTTAATTTGTCTTAATTGTTCTTGAGCGACAATTCCACTTCTAATAGGTGGAGCACTTGTCATAAATTGATTGACTGCACTGACATCTCCTCTCATGACCATATCTAACAATCTATTTTCAATATCATAACCATTATATGGGCCGGATGAATTTCCTTCTATATCACTAATAATTTTGTCAGTGTTTTCTTTTTCAATTTCATTTTTGATAATATTTTGTTTATCTTCATGGATTATAATATCTTCAATATTTTTTCTTTTACCGCTTATTGCAAAAAAGACCATACATAATATTTGAATTAAAGTCATTAATGGTAACGAAATAATGATTTCCATTTGTGATATAAATTCATCAGTAAAAGAAGAATTTATACCCAAAGAAAAAGCGATAGTTCTTAATTCTTGCTTTGTAATTGGAATTTGTCTAGTAGGTCCTAAAATTATTTTATATTTATTGTAATTAATAATCCCATAATAGTAATAATAAGAGTTTTGATAATAACTTATATCATCCTCTAATTTTAAAACTATTTCTTTATCTAATAAGAAAGGATCCTCAATTAAATTGGTTAATGAATGGAAAAATACCTTTTTATTATTTTTATAAATTCTTAAAGGGACTCCTGATAAATCAGACAAGCCTACGGAAATATATTTTAAATCATCAAAATTATTCATCTTGAAACAATTATAATAAAAATGAAACAAATATATAAGATATAATTTTATTTAAACTATATTATTAATATAAAATAAAGGATAATGTATATGAAAAGTGTAGATGAACTTATGTCTTTATTGACATTAGAAGAAAAAGTTGCATTAGTAGCAGGTCATAATTTCATGTTTACTAATAGCGTGTCAAGATTAGGGATTCCTTCAATCAGAATGAGTGATGGACCTCATGGTTTAAGAGTGCAAAACGGAAATGGAGATAATGGAGTTACAGGTTCATTACCTTCAACATGTTTTCCTACTGCATCATGTTCAGCGAATACTTTTAATCCAAATTTACTTAAAAAAATGGGTGAAGCAATTGGAGAAGAAGCTAATTTTTATAATATTGATGTTTTATTAGGACCTGGTGTTTGCATTAAAAGAAATCCTTTATGTGGAAGAAATTTTGAGTATTTTAGTGAAGATCCTTTTTTAACTAGAAGTTTAGCTAGCGAACAAGTTAAAGGCTTACAATCTAAAAATGTTGGAGCATGTTTAAAACATTTTGCTCTTAATAATACTGAAAATTATCGATTTATAGGAGATTCTATTGCTGATAAAAGGGCAATTAGAGAAATTTATTTAAGACAATATGAATGGATAATTAAAAATAGTAATCCAGAATCTATTATGGCTGCTTATAATAAAATTAATGGTATTTATTGTAGTGAAAATAAGTGGTTATTAAATGACTTTTTAAGAAAAGAACTTAATTATGATGGATTAGTTATGACTGATTGGGGCGGATCTAATGATAGAGTTTTAGGTATTAAAGCTGGGTTAGATTTAGAAATGCCTGGAGATACTTTGATTAGTAGAAAATGGCTATTTGATGCTATTAATAATAAAACATTAGATATTAAGGAATTAGATAAAGCTGTAAGAAATGTTTTAAATTTAGTTTCTAATCATCAAAATAAAAATATATTAAAAGAAGTTAATTGGGAAAAACATCATGAATTAGCCCTTGATATTGCTTTAGAAGGAGCAGTTTTATTAAAAAATAACAATGTTTTACCTTTAAATAAAGATGAAAAATATTTAATAATTGGTGAATTATTTGAAAAGATGAGATATCAAGGTTCTGGTTCATCAATGATTAATCCTTATTATCATACATCTATTAAAGAGATGTTTGATAAAAATAATATTAAATATGAATATGTAAAAGGTTATAAAGAAAGTGATGAAAGTGTTAATGAAACTTTAATTAACGATGCAATTTCTAAGATTAAAAACTATAATAAAGTTTTATTATTTGTAGGATTAACTGATTATGAAGAAAGTGAAGGTGGAGATAGATTATCAATGTCTTTACCTAACAATCAATTAGAACTTATTGATAGATTAGTCAAAGAAAATAAGCAAATTGTTGTTGTTTTATTTGGTGGATCAGTTATTGAATTACCATTTTACGATAAAGTAGATGGTATATTAGATATGTTTTTATCTGGCCAAAATGGTGGCACCGCTACTTATGATTTATTATTTGGTATTAAAAATCCATCTGGTAGGCTTGCTGAAACTTGGCCTTTAACTTATAAAGATGTTCCGTTTGGAGATAGTTTTGGTAAAACTAAACAAGAAATATATAAAGAATCTATTTATGTAGGATATAGATATTATTTAACTAAAAATAAAGAAGTTAGATTCCCATTTGGATTTGGCCTTTCTTATACAGATTTTGAATATAGGAATTTAAATGTAAAAATAGACAATGATAAATTAATCGTTAATGTTGATGTTACTAATATTGGAAAAGTGCCAGGTGAGGAAGTAATACAAATTTATGTTTCTCATAAATCAAATAAAATGTTTAATCCAATTAGAGAATTAAAGGGATTTAATAAAGTAAATTTATTACCTAATGAAACTAAGACTGTAGAAATTGTTATTAATATAGATGACTTAAAATCTTGGGGTATTAAAGAAGATAGATTCATTTTAGAAAATGGCGAATATATTATTGAAGTTGGAAAAAATTCTAAAGATATAGTTCTTTCAGAATCTATTCAATTAGAAGGTGAAGAAATCGCCTTAGAATATTCAAAAACCTTGCAAAAAGCCTATGAAAATTTAGATTTTGATAATATTAGTAATGATTTATTTGCTGAAATGTCTTCAATTGATATACCTAAATTACCTAGTGTTAAACCTATTACTTTGGAATCAAGAATGAGCGAACTCAATAATACTTTTATGGGTAAAATTCTTTATAATGCTGTATTAGGTGTAGCTAAAAAAGATTTAAAGAAAGCTAAGAAAATGCCTGAAGGAATTGAAAGAGAAAATAAAATAAAAGGAGCTATTTTCCTTAAAAGAATTTTAGATACTAATTCTATTAGAACTATGTCGATGTCTGCTGGTAAATCTATGCCTTATAACATTGCGTGTGGATTTAGAGATATGGCAAATGGACATATTTTTAAAGGATTAAAAAATATTTTAACTAATATAAAAGCACCAAAATTACCAGATGAGGAGGTTAAATAATATGACTTTAGGTAAATTATTCAATGGACGTATTTTTAATTCGAAAGTACATTCAAAAAATGTAACAGCGAAAGAAAAATGGTTTGGATATTTATTAGGACCATGTGGAGCATTATTATTAAATGCTGTTTTAGGAACTTATCTTAATATTTATTATACTGATGTCTTAAAACTTGGAGGTTTATTTCTTGTAATTTTTCCATTAATTTCTAAAATATTCGACGCTATTACTAATGTTATAATGGGTTATATTATAGATAGAACTAAAACTAAGCAAGGAAAAGCTAGACCTTGGCTATTAATATCAGCCCCACTATTAACTATATCTGGTATTACTTTATTTGTTGTACCTAATGTAAATACTACATTTGGCTTAATATGGATAGTTTTTTCTTATAATTTATTCTATTCGTTTTCTTTTACAATTTATAACATGTCACATAATTTAATGTGTCCATTATCAACTAGAAATACTATTCAAAGAGGTGGTTTATCAGTTTTTAATCAAATATCTTCTATTATGATGAGTGGTATTCTTGTTGCTTTAGTATTCCCAATGGTAATTATGCCTGCTCTTGGAGTAGATGTTAAAAAATGGATATTAGTAATGTCTATCTTATCTGCATTGGCATTTCCTTTAACTTTATTAGAATATTATTTTACTAAAGAAAGAGTTACTGAAGAGCAACAAGATGTAGAAACAAAGAAAGTACCTTTTTTATTACAATTGAAAATTGTATTAACTGATAAATACATGATGCTCATGCTTGTTTATTTTTTCATTTATACTTTAGGCTCTTCTCTTAAAAATATGGGTTTAGTTTATTATTGTAACTATGTTTTAGGAACTTACCAAGATGGTATTACTCAAACTCTTGTATCAGTTTTAGGCGGAATTCCGATGGGCATTGGCATTTTTGCTGTATGGCCACTTGCTAAAAAGTTTGGTAAAAGAAACGTTACTTTATTCGGATTTTTAATTTATGCACTTGGAAGTGCAATTTGTTGGATAATGCCTACTAATTTATATTTAGTATTAATTGGCCAATTTATTAAAAATATTGGTGGATTACCTTGTGCATATGTATTTATGGCGTTGTTTGCTGATGGATTAGATCATATAGAATGGAAAAGTGGTATAAGATGCGATGGTATTTCAATGTCAATTTATAACATTATTGCTGTTTCTGTTATTGGCATTGTTACTGCAATATTTAATGGTTCTTTAAGTTCACTCGGACACATTGCTCCAACGACTTTAGGAGAATATCTTGCAGATCCAGCAAAATTTGCCGCTTATACAACACAATTAAGTGCTGCACATATTGCAACATTAAGCGACCCTTCTACAGCTATAGCTTTTGTTCAAAATGGAGCTGTATCTAATTTATTTGTTTTTACTTTTGTTGGTTTTGAAACAATAAGTGGTTTAGTTTTAGCTTTCTTATTAATTTTTGTTAATTTAGAGAAAACAATTTCAAGAAAACATAAAGTAATTAGAGAAAGACAAAAAGAAGAATGCATAGCTAGAGGCGATGAATGGGTCGAACCTGAAATTAAGGCTGTATTAGATGAAGAGGCTTTTATCGCAGAAAGTGAAAAATATTTTGTTGAAGAGCTAAAAGAAAAATGTAATAAGAATAAAAATCTTAATTTTGATGAAGAACTTAGTAAATATGAATCAAAAGTAGCCAATGAACGTGCCAAGAAAGAAAATTCACGTAAGGCTAGTGAAGAAAAAGAATTAGCTAAGAAGCAAAAAGCTGAAGAGAAACTTAATAGTAAGCTAGCACGTCTTACACCAGAACAACTTAAAAAACGTGAGGATAGATTAGCCTTAAAAGCTAAGAAAGATGAAAAATTCTGGGCTAAAGAAGAGCAAAAAGGCGAAATTTATTATCAAAAAATTCAAAGTGAATTAAATAAATAGGTTATTAAATTATGAATAAGAAAAAAATTGGATTAATAGCAAGTATATCAACAACATCGTTTTTACTAGCCACAGTATTATTAGGATTAGTTTTTACAGGAATGTATGTAGGATGGGGTCCATTTAAAGGTCTATTTTGGAACCAAGAAGTAAAAAGAATTCAAAAAACTTATTCTTATAAAGAAAATCAAGAAGGAATTGTTTTTTATGGTGCTTCAAACTTCAGATTATGGACTGAAATGGATAATGATCTAAAAGAATATAAGATTGTAAACTCAGGATTTGGGGGTTCTACTGATAAATTAATGAATCAATATGCCGATAAACTTCTTTATCCTTTTAATCCAAATATAGTGTTTTTCCAAACCGGTAGTAACGATTATGTAGAAATGAGTGGGACTGAAGAAGAAAAGATTGATGCATGTATAAACTATAAAAAAGAAATGTTTTCTACATTTCATGAAAAATTACCTAATGCTAAATTTGTTATTATGTCGGGCTTATTACTTCCTGGTAGAAGTTCTTATACTGATTTGACAATAAAAGTTAATGAAAAACTAAATGAGTATGCTACAACAATAGATTATATTTCTTATGTTGATGCAAACAATATGACTTATGATGGAACAAACTATAGAGACGATTTGTTCCAAAAAGATGGAATACATCTTAATCATAAAGGCCAATTATTATGGAGAGATAATTATATAAAACCTAAAATAGAGCAATTAATTGAAGAAAATGTTTATTTAGAAAACGTAAGGAGATAAACGATGAAAGTTACAAGATTAATGAGTGAATATTTATTTAACCCAATTGGCGTAGATTTTAATAAGCCTTTACTATTATGGAATGTTGAAGAATGCAAAAAACAAACAGCTTATGAAATTAAAGTTTTTGTAAATGGAAGTGAAAAATGGAATAGCGGTAAGGTTAATTCTTCGAGTATGAGATGCGAATGTCCGTTGACATTTAATTCTAGAGATTACGTTGAATGGGAATTAGTTGCGTATGATGAATTTGATAAACCAAGTAATGTAGGTAAAGCTTATTTTGAAATAGGATTAAAAAATAAAGAAGATTGGTTAGCTTCTTGGATTACAGGCGATTATAAAGTTAATAAAAAGAATCGCTATCCTGTAGATTATTTTAAAAAAGAATTTGAAGTAAAAGAAAACGAAAAAGCGAGATTATATATAACTGCATGTGGTTTATATGAAGCAAGAATAAATGGTGTCAAAGCAGGTTCATTCGTTTTAGCTCCAGGTATAACTAATTATAAATATCGTATCCAATATCAAACAATAGATGTTACAAAGTTATTGAGAGTTGGGAAAAACGTTATTGAAGTTTCGCTTGCCGATGGTTGGTATAGAGGATCATGTGGTGCTTGGGGTAGAAAAAACCAATATGGCATTCAAACTAAATTATTAGCGCAACTAGAAATTTCTAATAAAAAAGGGGAGATTAGCAGGGTTTTAAGTGATAAAACATGGCTTTGGAGTAATGATGGTCCAATATTATTTGCAGATAATAAGGATGGCGAAATTGTAGATTTAAGAAAAAAACCTACTTATAAAGGACATTGTGAACTTGCTAAATATAATGTTGTACCTACTTCATCGAACAATGTTCTATTAGAAGAACATGAAAAATTTAAGCCTACGCTTATCTTAACACCTTCAGGAAAGAAGATTTTAGATTTTGGACAAAATATTGCCGGTTATATATCTTTAAAAGTTGAAGCTAATGATGGAGATAATATCTATCTAAGATTTGGAGAATTAATAGATAAAGATGGTGAATTTACACAAAAAAATATTCAATGTAAGAATGAGAAAACAAACTATATTACTCCTCTTCAAGAAATAACATTAACTTGTAAAGATGGTTTAAATGAGTACAAAACAAAATTTGCTATTTTCGGCTTTCAATATGTTTTAATTGACACTAGTTTAGATGTTAATCCAGAAGATTTCACTGCGATTGCAGTCTATTCATCTTTTGAAGAAACTCTAAAATTTAATTCTTCAAATGTTTTATTAAATAAGTTAGTAGATTCTACGAGATGGTCTGCTAAAAATAACCATGCAGATTTGCCAACTGATTGTCCTACTAGAGAAAGACATGGCTGGACTGGAGATGCTCAAATATTTGCTAATACAGCAGGTTACTTATTTAATTTCACTCCATTTGCTAGAAAATATCAAAGAATGCTAGTGGACGAACAAAAAAAGAGTGGAAAATACACTCAAATAGTTCCTTCTGGTGGTGTTGATTCTTATATGAATTTTATGGATGGCTCATCAGGATGGAGCGATGCAGGTATTTTAATTCCTTATCGTATGTGGAAATTATATGACGATGAAGAAATTATAAAGAATAATTTTGAGTCAATGGAAAAGTACGCTAATTTCTTAATTTCTCGAATTGGCAAATGGTATCCAACAGCTAGAAGTACAGGATTAAAACATAAAGATAAGAAATATTTAGTTAATTATGGACAAGCTTATGGAGAATGGGCTGAACCAGATGATGTTCATCACATGACTTGGAAAGATTGTGCTGTACCTCATCCTGAAGTTGCTAGTGCTTACACAAATTATGTTTTGAACTTATTTAGTGAAATTTGTGAACATTTAGGTTATAAACAAAAAGCAGATAAATATAAAGATATTGCAAATAATGTTAAAAAGTCATATCAAGCTCTTTCAAAAACTACAAAATTTAGTTTGGATACAGATCGTCAAGCAAGATTAGTTAGACCATTATATTTTAATTTATTAAATAATGAAGATAAAAAATATGCTCAAGATAGATTAATTAAAGCTTTAGACAATTATAAATGGAGAGTGGGAACAGGATTTTTATCAACACCTTTAATATTATTTGTCTTACAAGAAATTGATCCTAAATATGCTTACAAATTATTAGAAAATGAAGATATGCCTGGGTGGCTATTTATGCCAAAATGTGGAGCAAATACAATTTGGGAAGCTTGGGAAGGCAATACTACAACAAATGCTGGAATCGGTTCTTTGAATCATTACTCTAAAGGTGCTGTTTGTGAATGGATATTTAAAAGCATGTGTGGAATAAATGTAGTAGGTGAAAATGAATTCGAAATTAAACCAGTATTAGGAGGACATTTTACATGCGCTAATTGTGAATATAATAGTATTTATGGATTAGTAAAATCTTCTTGGAAAGTAGAAAACGGAATAACAACCTATTATTTTGAGATACCAAGTAATACAACTGCACATGTTGTTTTTAATAAATTTAATAAAGTTTTAAAAAGTGGAAGCTATACTTTTGAGGTAGAGCAATGATTAAAAAAATATTTAAAAATACTTATAGAATAAATGAATGGGGTCCATTCGGTAATGTAAAAATGTATTTATTAATAGGTGATGATAAATCATTACTTATTGATAGTGGTTATGGACGATTAGATTTAAATAATATTATTAGTAAAATTACAGATAAGCCAGTAGAAGTTTTCTTGACTCATGGTCACATTGATCATGCTAATGGATGCTATCATTTTAAGAATGTTTTCATGAATCAAAAAGACGCTATAATTTACAAAAAGCATTCAGATCCCGCATTAATTAATAGATATTTTAAAAATTTAACAATTCCTCAAGTTGAAACAAAAGAAGTTCCTTTAGGAAAATATCAATTAGGAAATAGGGAAGTTATAGTCTTAAATACCGCTGGTCATACTCCAGGTTCAATAAGCATTATAGATCCATATAGTAAGATTGCTTTTGTTGGAGATTTTATAAATCCATGGGATACATGGCTTGGCTTAGATGAGTCTTTAAGTGTTGAAGAATATTTAAATTCTTTATTATCTTTTAAAACTGAAATAGAAAAATATGGAATTAATAAAATATATTCAGGTCATAATGAAATTGCAATGTCTACTAAATATGTTGATGATTATATAACACTTTGTAAGCAAATAATTAATGGAGACATTATTAAAGCAAAGAAAAAGGACAAAGGTATTTGCAAAGGGTATTTAAGCAAATATAAAAGAGCTAAATTAATTTATAAAAGAGACAATGTAATCATAAATAAAGCAAAAAGAAAGAAACATTTAATAATTAGTTTGTCCTCAATTGGTGGAGGAGTAATTTTGTCTTTAGGTTTAATTACTTTTATTTGCCTTGCACATTTTGTCGGTTTTCCACAATGCGTAGGTGATACTAAATATGATTATAAAGAGGAAGAAATACATGTTCTCCATGATGATATAAATTTATTTGGAAAAGCTTTAATACCTCTTGGTAAAGAAGAAAAATATCCATTAGCTATTTATGCTCATGGTGCAGAATCAACTTATAATTGTGATTATACAACTCTTAAATCGTTAGCTATGTCTGGCATTGCTACTTATGCTTTTGATTTTTATGGCTGGAGTACAAGAAGTACAGGTCCTAAAAGAGGTGATTTCTTTAAGCATACTCCTAGAAATGTCGATAATTCTTATGAACTACAAGTTTTAGAACAAGTTAAAGATTTAAACGCTGTAATTGATAAGTGTAAGACCTTAGATTTTGTTGATAATAACAATGTATTTTTAATTGGAAGTTCAATGGGTGGAGCTACTGCTGCTACATGTGCTGTTACTCATTCTAGTGATATTAAAGCAATGATTTTACTATATCCTGCAATTAATTTAAATCCACAGGCTTTAGTTGATGGCGCAGATTTGGATGCTAATAAATATACCAACGATGTATTAATTCTACAAGGTAATAAGGATAAGATTGTTCCTTTATCAATGTCTGAAGGTTTATTAGCTCATTATAATAAATATAATGAAAATCATGCTGAAATGATCATTTATGATGGACAGCCTCATGTTTTTACAGGCAAATATAAGGTTAATGCCGCTAGAGATATTTATAAATTTATTGAAAAGGAAATTATAAAATAATGAATGAATATATTTTTCCTGGAAAAGTGTTATTAGATAATAGCGGAAAAAGAGTCCAAGCTCTTGGGGGCTCAATATATTATGAGAATGGGATTTATTATTTTTATGGAGAGAATAAAGAATTTACTACAGGTAAAAATAAAATTTGGACTTATGGTGTAAAATATTATTCTTCTAATGATTTATATAATTGGAAAGATGAAGGCTATTTAATAGAACCTTCTAAAGATAAGAATTCTATTTTATATCCAACTCATTGTTTAGATAGACCACATATTATTAAAAATGATAAAACTGGAAAATATATTTGTTGGATTAAATTTTCTCACCCTAAAAAAGAATCATTCTTTGTGTTATTAGAAGCGGATAATTTTAAAGGACCATATCATATAATTAAAAATGAATATAGACCCTTTAATTTACTTGTTGGTGACTTTGACATTTATATAACTAAAGAAAAAGAGGCCTTTTTATATTTTTCTAATATGAAAGATGGTATAGTTGCCATGAAGTTAAATGATGATTATACCGATGTTGTTGGAGAATATAGAAGATATTATGAAGGATTTAATTTTCCGTTTGCTAGAGAAGGGGTTGCTATTTTTGAACATGATAATAATCTTTATATGATTACAAGTGGTATGACTGGTTATATACCAAATAGGTCGATGGTAGCACTATTAAAATCGCCATTAGGAGATTTAGTTGATTTAGGTGATCCTTCAATTGATGATTTAACAAATACTACATTTCATAGTCAATTATCAACTGTCTTTATTGATCCCAAAACTCATAGATATATCGCTTTGTGTGATAGATGGATTCCTTCTTTAAAATTTACACCTAAAAAGAGTGAAAAAATGATTAGGGCCGCTGCTTCTACTAACAATAAAAATTATAAAGCTAATATATTAGAATTGTTGTTATTAGGATTTATGCCTTTTAATTGTGCAAAAGTAAATACTTCAGTTGCTGATTATGTTTGGCTACCAATTGAATTTATAGATGGAATACCAAAAATTAGACGGCATGACAAACGGAAACTTAATGATCTAAAATAAACTTTGTTAATTGTAGTTAGTTTTAATAGTAAAATAAGCCTTAATTTTCTAAAAACCTTGCAGAACTCACGTTAAATTATAGATATTTTAAAATAAGAATAATTTCTTTATTACATTTTTTATCAATATTCATTTGCAAAGGGGAGATGAAAAGTAGCTAATTTTTGATATTATTTACTCTTTTTTTATAATATTCGCGATATTTGAGCGTTTTTACAGTTTCGAAACTATTATTTAAAATGTATTCAAGCAATATTTCTGCTCCGTTTAATTTATTAATTCCCTTAATATTGTTATAGCAAACAATATTTAAATAATCTTGTAATTCTTCTCTATTAAATCCTTTGTGTTTATTTAAAAATTCCGAAATTAGAAGAATAGCATCATTTACAGGTTGTATTGGATTATTATCATCTGTTAGTGTTTTTAAATATTCACTATTGTAGCTAAAAACTTTTAATTTTTGTTCTTGAGCCAATTGTAAAAATGAGTTGTCTTCATCACAAAAGAGTTTTGAATTCATTTCAATTTTTTCGTACAAAACCGCAGCAATTTTTTCGCCCGTCGGTTTTCCAACCCCAATCTCAAAAGCTAAAATATGCTTTGTATCAGTGGCAACAACAACACAGATTTGATTTTTTGAAAGGCCTCTTAATTTTTTACCTTTTTTTGAAAAAGAAATCTTTTTCTTTTCTACATTTACAAACATTGTATCTATATATACTTTTCCTTTTAAAGTAATTGAATCAATATAAAAAGATAGAGCCAATGCTACTTTTTTAAATCAATACTTAGTTGTAGTTGGAGAATTCCTTTGTATTTTTGATATAGAACGAAAAGAAATTCCGCAAAATAAATCCAACATATTTTTAACCTGCTCATAAGCGTTTAATTTATGATGATCTAGTAATGTATTAGTAAATATGTTGAAATTTTTACCACAATCCTTGCAGTGATATCTAATTATTCCAGTTTTGTATTTGCCGTTTTTTATTACGTTAGTTGATAAACACCAATGACATTTTGAAACTTTAAAGTCATTTAAAATTTCTGCTTCTCCAGATGCTTTTAAGTTTTTATGAGCTTCATTATATTCCTTATTATAATTTTGCTTTATGAATTTTTGTGCGCAAGAAAGATCTTTGCTATTATCCCAAGGAGTAGAGTTTCTCCTATGAGATTTGATATTATTATTTTTTCTCATGGTGGTGGTCCTAATGATTAAGTCATGCTTTGTGACTTAGGACCACCAATCACACAGTCAAAAAGCATGACTTAATCATGTACCTAAATCATAATTTTTTTATCTCCCCTTTGCAAATGAATATTGTTTTTTATTTTGTTTTAATAATATTTTATACATTTAATAAATAAAACAATAATTCCCTTCTTTTAGTTTTAAATTGTTGTTTTTATTTTGACTAAAAAATATAATATATGCATGGAAAGAAATCTTGATTTAATTAGAGAAGAGCTATTAGAAGCATTAAAGAATAAAAATTATTTAAAAATTAAAGATATTTTTAATAATTATGCTCCTATTGATATAGCTGAAAGTTTAAGGGATATTGATGAAGATGATGCTGATATTATAAAGTCAATTATTCCTATTTTTAGGATTGTTAAACCTTCAATTACATCTGAATTTTTTAGTGAACTTGAACCTGCTTTTCAAGAAAAAATCATTTCTTCTTTAAATAATGAAGAAGTTGCTAGCTTAGTTCATGAATCAAGCAACGATGAATTAGCTGATTTTATTGAAGAATGGCCTGCTAATGTTGTTGATAAAGTTTTGAAGAATGCTAGTAAAGATCAACGTAATGATATTAATAAATTATTAGGTTATAAAGATGATACAGCTGGTAGCATTATGACTACTGAGTATATTACTTTATTAGATTCTTATACTGTAGCCCAAGCTTTTCAAATTATTAGAAGCATAGGTAAAACTGCTGAAACTATCTACACTTTGTTTGTTAAAAATAAAAAATTTGACTTAGTTGGTGTTTTAAATTTAGATGATTTAGTTTTTGCTGAACCTGATCAAAATATTATTGATATTGCTAATAAGAATTTTCTAACTGTTAATGTTAATACTGACCAAGAAGAAGTTGCTCAATTATTTAAACGTTATGATTTAAATGCTATTGCTGTTTTAAATGAAGATAAAAAGTTAACTGGTATTATTACAATTGATGATATCGTTGACGTTATCGAAGCCGAAAATAGTGAAGATATTGAAGCTATGGCTAATGTAGCTCCATTGGATGATAGTTATATGAATACACCTGTATTTAGATTGGCTTTTAAATGTATTCCTTGGTTAATAGTTTTAATGGTTTTAAATATTGGTTCAATATTTTTGCAAGATCAATTCCAATTTTTAATTGGTACTTTAACTGCGATAAGTGTTTTCTTAACTACTTTATGTGATACTGGAGGTAATTCTGGATCTCAATCCTCAACTCTTATTATTAGAGGATTAGCGACTAAAGATTTTGAACTTAAAGATTATTTTAAAGTACTTTGGAAAGAATTTAGAGTAGCTTTGATTGTTTCAACTATTACTGCAGTATTTACTTTTGGTTTCTGTATGTTTATGTTCTGGGTAAATATAATTAATATTCCTAATGAATTTAAACCAATTGCTGGAGGTGAACCTGAGTATTTAGTTTGGATTACTCTAGCTGGTACCGTTACTATTTCTATTTTTGTTACTATTTTATTATCAAAAATTATTGGTGCATCTTTACCATTTTTAATTTCTAAAATGAAGTTAGATCCAGCAGTTGTTACTGGTCCTTTAATCACAACTATTATGGATTTAATTACTTTAACTACATATTTCTTATTACTTTGGGGATCTTTTGAAATTTTCTGGGGTAATTATTTCTAATTCCATTAATATTGGTTTACTTTAATAAGCAAAAGAGTAAGATATTAATGGTCTTATGAATAGTGCTTATTTAGGTGATAAAAATACATTAAAAACGATATTTAGATTAGCTATTCCTTCGATGATAGCTCAATTAATTAGCGTTTTATATAATATTGTCGATAGAATATATGTTGGTAATATTCCTGAAGTTGGTGAAATAGCTTTAATTGGCGTAGGAATTTGTGCTCCTATAACTACTTTAATAACTTCTTTTGCATTTTGGATAGGACTTGGCGGAGCTCCAATGTTTTCTATTGCTTTAGGTGCTAAAGATTATGATAAAGCTAAAAAGATATTAGCTAATGCTTTAATAATGTTATTAGGCATATCTACTTTAATTGTTATTTTCTTTTATAGCTTTGGTGAACCTTTATTATATTTTTTTGGAGCTAGTAATGCTTCAATAAGTTATGCTAAAAATTATTTATATATTTATTTAATTGGTACATATTTTTCAATTTTGACTTTAGGTCTTAATCAATATTTGATTGCTCAAGGTGATTCTATAAAAGCGATGTTTACAACTATTTTAGGTTGTGTTTTGAATATTATATTAGATCCAATTTTTATGTATGTTTTTAAATTAGATACAATTGGAGCGGCTTTAGCAACGATTTTATCTCAATTTGCGTCTTTTTTATTAGTACTTTATTTATTAATTAAGAAGTCTTCGATTAAATTAAGCTTTGGAAATTATGATATCAAAATTATGGGTAATATTTTAAAATTAGGATTTTCTCCTTTTATAATATTAGCGACTGATTCTTTAATATTAATTTTATTAAATAATGCTTTAAAGTTATATGGGAAAGAAGATGGAGATTTTTATATTGAAGTAGCTACTATTGTTCAAGCTTTTGAAACTTTAATAACTGGTCCTTTATTAGGAATAAGTAGTGGTACTCAACCTATACTTGGTTATAATTATGGAGCTAAAAATAAAGAAAATATTATTAAAGCCGAGAAACAATTAATAATTATTGCAGTAATATTTACTTCAATTTGTTTTCTTTTTTCTTTTTTATTAGCTAAACCTTTTGCAAAGATGTTTATTGGTATTGGAAAAGATAATATTAATATGGATATAGTTAATGCTAGTTCTAAATATATTTTATTTTATATGATAGGAATTATTCCTTTATCTTTTCAATATGTATTTGTTGATGGATTAACTGGGTTAGGACAAGCTAAATATTCGATATGGTTATCGTTAATTAGAAAAGTAGTTATATTTATTCCATGTATCTATTTAATTCCTTTAATAATGAAAGGAAATGTTGAAGGTACTTTTTTAGCAGAACCAATTGCTGATGTTAGTAGTGCCATTATTACAACCATAAGTTATTTATTATTTATTCCACATATTTTAGATAAAATGTATAAAGAAAATTAATTTTTTATATACATATTTTTCCATATAAATTAATATATTTACTAGGTATGGATAATTTTAGTATTACATTTAATAGTAAATATAAAGGACATATTAAAGATTTAATTAAGTATAAAATATCGAGTTTTTCCTCAACAATTTTAATAAGCATTATTATATTTTTTATTGGAGTTTATGTAAGTTATATTGATTATAACCGTGTCATTAATACTATTGAATTTATATTTGGTAATATTTTAATTGTTATTAGTGTCATATTTTTATTTATTAGTCCTTTTGTATTGATTTTTATTAATTATAATCATAGTTTAAAAGGAGAAATACGTATTAATTTTATTTTTCAAGATAATAAAATTAATTATTCTATTTATACTAATAAACATAATAAAAGTTATGATGAAAGTGGTGTAGTAGTCTCTTTATTAAAGAAAAAGAATTTTCTAATTTTGTCAAATGAAAAGGCAAAAGAATACTTTATTCCACTTAATGCATTAAGCGAATTTGATAAAAATAAGTTAATAGATTTATCTAATAATTTTAAAAATATAATAAACAATAAATAAACATTAATAATTATGGGAAAAGTATTAGAAAATACTAAAAATAGACTTAATATTTATTCAATTTATTTAGCAATTATTGTAAAATTAATGAAGGTAATCATAAATAAAAAGGAGACAAATAACGTGAATAGACTTAATGATAAAGTTGCTATTATTACTGGTAGTAATTCTGGCGTTGGAGAAGAAGTTGCTAAGCAATTTGTTTTAGAAGGAGCAAAAGTAGTTATATGCGCTCGTCGTAAAGAACAATTAGAATTAGCGAAAAAAGCTCTTATTGATTTAGGTGGAGATGTTTTAGATGTAGTTTGTGACATTTCTAAAGAAGAAGATGTTAAAAATTTATTAAATCAAACTATAGCAAAATATGGAAAAGTAGATATTTTAGTTAATAATGCAGGTGTATTAGATCATAATTTAAATTCTATCGATAATTTCACTAATGAAGATTTTGATAGAGTTATTGCGATTAATCAAAAAGGAACAATGCTTGTAACTAAAGAAGCTTTAACTTATATGATGAAAGAAAATAAAGGTAGTATCGTAAATGTTGCTAGTGTTGCTGGAGTTTATGGTTGTGGTGGAGCAGTTTATGTTGCTAGTAAAGGTGCTTTAGTTGGTTTAACTAAACATACTGCTATGCGTTTTGCTGGAACTGAAATTCGTGCTAATGCTGTTTGCCCTGGTTCAATTATTACTCCTATGACAACGTCAATGGATATGAGAAAAATTAATATGGCAATGATGGGTCAAATGGCAAAACATGCCGATCTTAAAGGTTGTAGACCATGTATGCCAAAAGATGTAGCTGATGTCATTACATTTTTAGCTAGTGATGAATCAAGAGCTTTAACTGGACAAATTATCGTCAGTGATTTTGGCGCAGATTTATAAAAATGAATCAAGGAACAAAAGATAGAATTGCAAAAATTAGTAAAGATAGGGATTGGGATAAATTTCATACACCTGAAAATTTAGCTAAATCTATAGTTATTGAAGCTAGCGAACTTCTTGAATGCTTCCAATGGAAAAATGATTATAATTTGGATTCTTTAAAAGATGAATTAGCCGATGTTTTGATTTATTGTCAAGATCTTATTCGTAAACTCAATTTAGATGAAGATCAAATTATTAATGATAAGTTAGATAAAAACGAAAAGAAATATCCTATAGATAAATCAAAAGGTAATTGTAAAAAATATACTGAATTTTAATAAAAACCTTGCAGAACTTAACTATTTTTCATAAAAAAGGAGGAAATAATATGCCTGTAGATAGTATGAAATATGATCCATTAGATTATTATAAGAATACTTTAAAAGATGCATTTAGTGCAAATTGTGAAAAATTTCTTAGTAATGTAACTAATGAATCAAAAATTGATATTGGAGCAAACGAAGTTACTACAAAAAAAATTGTTGCTCAAAATAAAAAAATCGAAGAACAAAAAGACAAATTAAAAGATGCAAAAGCTTTAAGAATTTTTCTTATTATCTTATCAATTATTGGTGTTGCTTTAATTATCGTTGGAGCAATGTTAATTGCTCAAGAAGTTAATCAATTTGTAGGTATTATTTTAATTCCAGTAGGAATTATTGCATTTATTATTCCTTTAGTAGTTATTTTTACAAAAGTTAATAAGAATATTGAAGCACTTAGTGGTTGCTTAGATGCTTTTAATAAGGAATTACAAGGGTTATTAGATGAGGCACATACTCAATTGTCACCATTTTTTAATTCTTTAAAATTTGATGATTTTATTAATATTTGTAATATGGCTACAAGTATGTTTAAGCTTGATAAGGAATTAGTTCCTGAAAAGTTATTATTACTTAAAGGTCTTTATGGATATGTAGATGGATTTACCGAAGATGAATCAATTACCGATGTTATGTCTGGTGAAATTGATACTAATCCTTTTATAAGATGTAAGATTATCGATATGAAAATGATTGATAAAGTTTATACAGGTACTAGAGTTGTTACCTGGACTGAAACTTATCGAGATAATGAAGGTAGAACGCAAACTAGACAATGTAGCGAAACTTTAGTTGCTAGAATTACTAGAAAAGCTCCTGAATATACTACAGAAGATTATTTAATTTATGGTAATGAAGCTGCTCCTGATTTGAAATTTATTAGAGGACCTAGCGGTATTAAAGCAGGATGTTCTGATAAAGATGTTGATAGATTCGTTAAAAGTGAAGAAAAACGCTTGAATAAAATGAACGAAAAAGCAACTAAAGCTGGTGGAACATTCCAATCTTTAGGAAATACAAAATTTGATGCTTTATTTGGAGCTTATGATAGAAATAATGAAGTTCAATTTAGATTATTATTTACACCATTAGCTCAACAAAATATGATTGAATTAATTACAAAAGCTCAACCATATGGAGATGATTGGTCTTTCTTTAAAAATAAAAAGATTAATATAATATCATCCTTCCATGGACAAAAATATTTTGAATATAATCCTAGATTTGTTTTCTCATATTATGATTATAAAAATATCATAGCCTCCTTAAAAGCTTACTTTGAAAATTTGTTTGCTAGTTTATATTTTGAATTAGCACCATTATTTTCTATTCCTTTATATCAAATGACAGATGCTGGAAAATATGATGTTAAACAAAATCTTAGAAATATTTCTGATTATGAAGCGGAATCATTTGTTAATCATATGGATCCTAAATTATTTGCTCATCCTTCTACAAAGACTACTCAAATTTTAAAAATTAATTTTAAAAATTCAGTTAGTAAATCTGATGTATTTGAAGTAACTTCACATAGTTTTGACGAAATTCCTCAAGTTGAGCAAGTAAGTGTCATGTGTAGAAATGGCAAATCTTATATAGTTGATGTCCCATGGTTTAGATATGATCCATTATCACAAGTAAGCAGTATTGCTATTAAAAATAACATAAATAGAGATAATAGTTGTATAAATTCTTCAAATTATATCAATAAAAATTTTATAGGTTTTTATATGGATAATGTTTATAATGATAATAATCAAGAAAAAGAGTTTGACTTAGCTGATTATCTTGAGAAAAAATTCGATAATTTAAATTAGGAGGTAAACTTATGGCTAATGAATTAGATGAATTAAATGGTCCTATCGCTGAAGAAGGAAGAGATGTAAACGTAATACAAAAACAAATTCCTGTTAAGACAGGTGCTGGTTCAGTTGTATTTGAAGTAGCTTTATGGGTTCTTGGTATTATACCTGGTTTAGTTTTCTTATTTATGAAAATTAAAGCTAGAACATACTTAAGACAATTACAACAAAAGATTCAACATAATGCTTCCCAAATTGATAATTATTTAGAGCAAAGAGTTGTTATTCTCCAAAATGCTGCAAAACTTTTAGATAAAGCTATCGATTTAGATAAAGATGTTTTAAAAACAGTTTCTGCATATAGAGGTGGAATTAATCCTAATGCTGATACTTCAAGAAACGAAACAAGTCAAAATGTTGATAAATTATTCGGCCAAATTAATGTTGCTTTAGAAAAATATCCTACAATGCAAGCACATAATGAAATCGAAGATTGCTTAAGACAAAATAGTTATTTACAAAAAGAAATTACAGCTGCTAGAGAACTTTATAACGATACAGTTTTACAATGGAATAGTGCAATTCAAGAATGGCCAACAAAGATGATTGTTGCTAGTAAACTTGGATATACAACTAGAATTCCTTTCACAGCCAGTAAAGAAATTAAAGATCAAGCTAGAGGAACTTTTTTCTAATTACTAAAAATTAAATATTCATTGATTTTATCAGTATTAAATAATATTTAATACTACTATTAAAAAATAACGAGTAAATCGTTATTTTTTTATATAAAAGTAATTTTGAACTTTAAAATTATGACAAAATTTAGTATGATATTATTATAATGGAAGAAGTAGTTTTGGTTCATAAAGTGCATGGCTTATGCAAAGTTATCGACAAGATTAGTATGAATAATCAAGAATTTGCTAAAGTATTGATTTTAAACGATTCTAATCTTGTTATTTATTGCCCTTATCCTAAAATGGATGAATTCTTTCGAGAACCTATTAAAAAAGATGAAATTGAAAATCTTTATGAATATATGAGAACATTACCTCCAAGTCATATTGATGGTAGTAAAAAGCAAAGAGAATTAATAACTTCATTATTATATAGTGGAAAAATTGAGGATATTGCATATCTTTATATTGCATTAGAAAGACATAAAAAAGAAAAAAGTGAAAGAAAACAAACTCTTTCAGTCGTTGAAAATAGAACTTTAAAATCAGCAACAAGCTTATTAATTAATGAAATTTCTTTCGTAACTAGCGAAGATAAAAATAGTATTGAAAAGAAGCTTATAGATACTATTGTTTATTAATTAATTATTGCTAAAAATTCTTATTAAAAATGTTGTAAATATGCTTTACAACTTTTTTTAGTTTTGCTATCATAATACAGTTCGTATACGAACTGTATTTTGGTGAATTTTATGAATGAAATTGATGCTATATTTATTTTATCAAATTATTTTAAAAGGTATTTAAATGATAAAGCAAAAAGAATTGGACTAAGCGATGCTCAATGTCGTTTTTTGTATATTATTTGTAAGAATGAAAGAAAAGGAGTTCAAGTAACTCAAAAGTTATTAGAGAATTGCTACAATAATCAAAAATCTAGTGTTTCTGAGTTATTAAAAACAATGGAAAATAACGGATTAATCGAACGAATTACTTGTGATAAAGATTCAAGAATTAAATATGTTAAATGTACTGATAAAGGGAAAACGGTGTATGATATTGCAAAAAAGAATTACATTTGTTTATTAAATAAACTAATAGATGGTATTGATAAAGAAGATTTAAATGCATTTAAGAAAATTATTTCAAAAATGATTGAGAATATGGAGGAAATATATGATTAAAGATAGTTTAGGAAATTATAGTTTCAAGCATGTAATAAAAACATTATTAAAAAGTGTTAGAGAATATAAAAAAGAAACCATTTTAAGCATTATCTTAATAGGTTTAGAGACTTTATTTGAATGTATTATCCCTTTCACGATGTCTAAATTATTAGATAATATGCAAGATATGATGGAAAAAGCTAGTACTGTTAATAAAAATGAGTACTTATATTTAGTTTTAATTTATGGAGCTATATTATTAGTTTTAGCTACACTTAGTTTTATATGTGGTATAAATGCAGGAAGACTATCAGCTAAAGCTTCAGTTGGATTTGAATGTAATTTAAGAAAAGATTTATTCTATAACATTTCTAATTTTTCTTTTGATAATATTGATAAATTTAGTGCTTCAAGTTTAGTTACAAGACAAACTATCGATGCTTTTTATATTCAAATGGCTTTTATGATGTGTACTAGGATTGGATTAAGAGCTCCTTTAATGCTCATATTTAGTATCACAATGGCGATAATTCAATCTCCTGGAATGTCTTGGATATATGCAATTACAATCCCATTTTTAGCAGCAATCTTACTTACAATTGTTTTAAAAGTAATGCCTATATTTAATAAAGTCTTTGTTAAATACGATGATTTAAATGAATCAGTAGAAGAAAATGTACGTGGTATTAGAGTTGTAAAAACTTACGTTAGAGAAGATTATGAAAAACAAAAATTTAATAAAACTAGTGAAGATGTTGCAAAAGGTTTTGTTAAAGCTGAAAGAATAATTGCATTAAGTAATCCTACTATGATGACTTCAATGTATATCTCAATGATTTTAGTTTTAACGGTAGGATCAATTGCTATTTTATATGGTAAATTTGGACATATAAAAGTTGGGCAAATTTCAAGTTTGATTACTTATGGAGCTCAAATATTATCTAGCTTAATGATGCTTCAAATGGTATTTGTTATGTTCTCAATGAGTGTTGCTTCTATGGGTAGAGTATACGAAGTTTTAATAGAAGAACCTACAATTAAAAATTGTGAAAATCCAATAAAAGAAGTGAGTTCTGGAGACATTTTGTTTAAAAACGTGAGTTTTAAGTATAAAAAAGATGCAGAAAAATATGCTTTAAGTGACGTAAATTTATCAATTAAAAATGGTCAAACAATTGGTGTTATTGGAGGTACAGGATCTTCAAAATCGACACTTGTTAATTTAATTTCTAGATTTTATGACGCAACTGAAGGTGAAGTTGATGTTGGTGGAATTAATGTTAAAGATTATGATATTAAAACTTTAAGAGAAAATGTTTCAATGGTTTTACAAAATAATATTTTATTTAGTGGAACAATTAATGAAAACCTTAGATGGGGTAATAATAATGCAACAGATGAAGAAATAGTTGAAGCATGTAAAATCGCTCAAGCTGATAGTTTTATTGAAAGTTTTCCTGATAAATATAATACGTTAATTTATCAAGGTGGTACAAATGTCTCTGGTGGTCAAAAACAAAGGCTATGTATTGCTAGAGCTATTTTAAAAAAGCCAAAAATATTAATTATGGATGATTCAACAAGTGCTGTTGATACTAAAACTGATGCCTTTATAAGGGAAGGATTAAAAAAGACTTTACCTAACACTACTAAAATTATTATTGCTCAAAGAATTAGTAGTGTTGAAAATTGCGATTTTATTGTTGTTATGGATGATGGAAAAATAAACGGCATTGGTAATCGTGATGAATTACTTGAAAGTAATGAGATTTATAAAGAAATTTATAACCTTCAAAATAATAAATAGGGGGATGATTGGATATGAAAAAAGATAAAAAGAAGCCAGCTATTATAAGAATTATTCTTGATTATATTAAAAGTTATAAAAAATACTTTATTTTTGCAATGATTTGCATTGTATTTACTGCTTTAGGAAATATTGTCGCTCCAATTGTATTACAAAAAATTATAAATATTTTAGCTTCATGGGCAACTAATGGAACTACTTTAACTACACAAGAAGCATGGCACGAAATTACAATTTATTTAATTGTATTAGCCTCTGTTTATGTCGTAAGTATTTGTGCTGGTCTTACTTATAGCCAATTAATGGCAATTAGTGGTCAAAAATATATGGATACATTAAGAAAGAAATTATTTAACCATATGGAAGATTTACCTATCAGATATTTTGATCAACATGATAAAGGCGACATTATGTCTATATATATTAATGATGTTGATACTGTTAGACAATTAATCATTAATTCATTAGCAGAAATTTGCATTTGTGGTTTTACTTTTATTGCTGTTGTTTGTACAATGCTTTCTTTTAGTGTTTGGATTTCTATTATAGTTTTTATTGCTGGTATCGTAATGGTTTTTGCAACAAAACATATAGGATCAAATAGTTCTAAAAACTTTATAAGCCAACAAAAATTAATTGGTAAACAAGAAGGCTATATCGAAGAAATGATGAATGGTCTTAAAGTTGTTAAATCATTCTGTCATGAAGAAGAAAGCAAGGCTGATTTTGATAAAATAAATATGGAATTTTGCGAAGTTTCTACTAATGCTAATAAATATGCAAATATATTAATGCCTGTTCTTGGAAATATTGGAAACTTAAATTATGTAGTGACTGCAGTAGTTGGAGTTTTGTTATTTATGTTTGACGTTCCTAATTTAACTATATATAGTTATGGAACTACATTTAGTATTGGTATTGTCGTAAGTTTTGTTCCTTTAGTTAAACAATTTACTAATAATGCTGCTCAATTAGCTAACCAAATTAATACAATTGCTCTTGCTGTTGGTGGATGTAATAGAGTTGTTTCTTTATTAGATGAAAAACAAGAAGTTGATAATGGGTACGTTACCTTAGTTAGAGGAAAATATGATGAACAAGGCAATATAGTTGAAGTTAGTAATGAAAAAGAAGCTACTTTATGGGCTTGGAAACATCCTCATGTAAGTGAAGGAGACGTCACTTACACTTTATTACAAGGTGATATTAGAATGTTTAATGTTGATTTTGGCTATGTTCCAGATAAAATAGTTCTTCATGATGTAAGTTTATACGCTAAACCAGGACAAAAGATTGCTTTTGTTGGAGCAACTGGCGCTGGAAAAACTACTATTACAAATTTAATTAATAGATTTTATGATATCGCTGATGGAAAAATTAGATATGATGGAATAAATATTAATAAAATCTGTAAAAAAGACCTTAGAAGAAGTTTAGGAATGGTTTTACAAGATACTAGTTTATTTACTGGTACAATTATGGATAATATCCGTTATGGCAAACTTAATGCAACAGATGAAGAATGTATAAAAGCTGCAAAATTAGCTAATGCTGATAGCTTTATATCTAGACTTCCTCATGGGTATAATACTTTACTTAAAAATAATGGTGCTAATTTATCTCAAGGACAAAGACAATTATTATCAATAGCTAGAGCCGCTGTTAATAATGCTCCTGTCTTAATTTTAGATGAAGCTACATCTTCAATTGATACACGTACTGAAGCGATTGTAACTAAAGCTATGGATAATTTAATGAAAGGTAGAACTGTATTTGTTATTGCTCATAGATTATCTACAATTCAAAATAGTGATGTTATTATGGTTTTAGATCATGGAAAAATCATTGAACGTGGAACACACGATGATTTAATTAAAGAAAAAGGTGTTTATTATCAACTTTATACAGGCGCATTCGAATTAGAGTAATAATTCCTATTGACATTCATGGTATAAAGTCGATAAAATATTTAAGCATTTCAATGCTACGAACGGTCCAATATAAAAGTCACATTTACAAGAACGTTAAGAGAACGATTAGAGAAAGGGGGAACTTACAAGATGAATAACAATTTAGTCAAAGAAGTTACTGCTACCCAATTAAAGAAGGATGTTCCAGCTTTTTCAAGTGGTGACACTGTTAAAGTTTCTGTAAGAATTACAGAAAACGGAAAGAGCAGAATTCAAGCTTTTGAAGGTGTCGTTATTGCACGTAGAGGAAGTGGAATCGCTGAAACATTTATTATTAGAAAGATGTCTGGTGCTATCGGAGTTGAAAGAGTATTCCCAATTCATTCACCAAACGTTGCTAATATTGAAGTTCTTAAAAGAGGTAAAGTTAGAAGACATAAGATATTCTACTTACGTGAAAGAAGCGGTAAAGCAGCAAGAATTAAACAAATTCTTAAATAATAAAAAATATATATAAACATTGTGACAAAAGGAGCTATGCTCCTTTTTTTATTATTAAAATTTATGTATAATAATAAAAGGTTTTAAGTTATGAATGACAATATAAATACAAATATACATTGGTTTCCAGGGCATATGAAAAAAGCCATTATAAAGATTGAAGAATCATTAAAGATGGTAGATTTTGTCATTGAAATTTTAGATAGTAGAGTACCTTTATCAAGCCAAAATTATTATATTGAACAAGTTATTAGAAGAAAGCCAGTTCTATATGTTTTAACAAAAAAAGATCTTTGCGATGAAAATATAACTAATAGATGGCTTAATAAATTAAATCAAAATGGTAATAAAGCCGTCTCAATAAATTTAAAAAATCAAAAAGATTATAATTTATTATTAGAAAAAATGTTTGAGTTCTGCAACGAAAAAGAAAATAAATGGGCAAAAAAGGGATTAAAAAATGTTTCCACAAAAGCCATGATAGTCGGTATTCCTAATGTTGGTAAATCGACATTAATTAACTTTATTGCTAAGAAAAATATAACTCAAACAGCTAATACTCCAGGGTTTACTAAAAATATTCGCTGGGTAAAAGTTAAAAACTTGTTATTAATGGACACTCCTGGGGTATTACAGCCTCAATTTGAAGATAAAATAAAAGGAATTAATCTTGCTCTTATTGGTTCAATTAAAGAACAAATTTTGCCTATATCGGAATTAGCTAATTATTGCTTAAACTTCTTAAAAGAGAATTATTCTAAAGAATTAATGGAAAGATATAAGCTTACTGAAATCGATTCAAATGAAGAAATATTTAAAAAAATAGCAGAGAATAGAGGGTTTTTATTAAAAAATAACGAGATTGATATAGAAAAAGCTCAAATTATTTTACTTAACGAATTTAAAAATGGAGTTATTTGTAAATATACTCTTGATATAATTTAATATGCTTAATTACGAAGAACAATTTTATAATAATGAAATAAAATTAATCGCAGGAACTGATGAAGCAGGAAGAGGTCCTTTATGTGGACCAGTTGTTGCAGCAGCTGTAATTTTGCCAAAAGATTATCATAATGAATTAATAAATGATTCTAAAAAGCTTACAGAAAAGCAACGTGAAAAGGCTTTTTTAGATATTATTAGAAATGCTATTGCCTATGGAATCGGATATGTCGATAGCGCTACGATTGACAAAATTAATATATATGAAGCAAGTAGAAAAGCAATGTTAATAGCTTTAAGTAATATGAAAATTAAACCTGATTTTATAATAACAGATTGTATGCCTTTAAAGTTTGAAAATACAAATGTTTTGGCTTTGCCACATGGTGATGCATTATGTGAATGTATTGCAGCAGCTAGCATATTAGCAAAAGTATGCCGTGATCATTATATGAATCTTATGGATAAAAAATATCCTCAATACGATTTTAAACATAATAAAGGATACGGAACTAAAAAGCATCTTGAAGCTTTAGACAAATATGGGCCAATTAAAGGATTTCATAGATATAGCTATGGTCCAGTTAGCGTTAAAAAAATGAAATTATTTTAAATTTATACCCCCAATAGATCTTTCTTTTATACTACTTGCAATATAGAGGTATAACATGAAAGCAGAAGAATTATTAATTTATTTATCATTTAAATTTGAAGGTCGTTGGGAAGATATTTATAAATTTATTAAAAATAAAGAAAAACCACCTTTTGAAGAAGAATTAAAGAGTTGTAAAGAATCATTAAAATACAATTTTGTAACTTTGGTATCTGAAAATTATCCAACAGTACTTAAACATTCTTTATCAAGCCCTCCATTTGTTCTTTATTATGAAGGAGATTTATCTTTATTAAGTGAAGAAAATTACAAACATTTAACAGTTGTTGGGAGTAGAAATGCATGTTTATATTCCAAAAGCAAAGTAATGAGTTTGATTGAAACATTGCCTGAAAATATCGTAATTGTTAGTGGCTTAGCTAGGGGAATAGATTCCTATGGTATGAGTGCAGCTATTAAAAGTAATAAAAAAGTGATTGCTGTATTAGGAAACGGGATAGGGTATTGTTATCCAAAAGAGAATGAACATATATATAAGGATATAGTAAATAATGGTGGATTAATATTAAGTGAATATCCGCCTAATGTTGGCCCACATCAAGATAATTTTCGATGGAGGAATAGGATTTTAGCAGCGATTGGTGATGCTATTAAATATAATAGTGGGACTCGTATAACAATAAATTATGCACTTAATTATGGAAAATCTGTTGGTTGTTTACCATTTAGAGCTAATGAAGATAGCTATTGTAATCTATTAATAAAACAAGGTGCAGATATGATTGAAACGTTGGATGATTTAAAATCATTATTAAACATGCCACTAAATTAAAAATTATTTAATTAATATATATATGATATATATATTTAATTAGGCAATTTCGTTCAAATTTTTCACTTTACAATTATATTTAATCCTATTATATTTAAACACCTGAGGAGAAATGTATATCATATGAAGTTAGTTATTGTTGAATCACCTGCTAAAAGTAAAACCATTAGTCACTATTTAGGAGATGATTATATAGTTGAAGCTAGTGTTGGGCATATTAGAGATTTAGCAACATCTGGAAAAGGCGGCCTCGGTGTAGATGTTGATCATGATTTTAAACCTACATATATTATTAATAAAGATAAAGTAAGCGTTGTTAAAGAATTAAAGAAAACTGCAAAAAAAGCAGATGAAGTTATACTTGCAACCGACCCTGATCGTGAAGGAGAAGCAATTGCTTATCATTTAGCAGAAGTTTTAAATTTACCAGTCGAAACTACAAAGCGTTTAGAATTTCATGAAATAACTAAAAATTCAATTACAAAAGCTATAGAAAATCCTAGAACTATCAATATGAATTTAGTTCATAGTCAAGAAACTAGAAGAATAATTGATAGAATTATAGGTTTTAAGATATCTTCTTTGATTAAAAGTAGAATTAATAGCCAATCAGCCGGACGTGTTCAAAGTGTTACATTAAAATTAATTTGTGATCATGAAAAAGAAATTAATAGTTTTGTTCCACAAGAATATTATGAAATTACTTCATTAATTGAAAAAGATGGTGATGAATTAAAACTTAATTTTTATAAATATAAAGATGAAATTGTTAAAATTACTAGCGATGAACAAGCTTCTGAGATTTTAGCTAATTGTTCAAAAGTTGCAACAGTTATTCAAGTTAATAAAATTAATAAAAATCAAGCATCTAAAGAACCATTTAGAACTTCTACATTGCAACAAGAAGCTTTTAGTAAATATAAATTCAAAACTAAAGAGACAACTTCAATTGCTCAAAAATTATATGAAGGTAAAGAAATTGGTTCAGAAGGCTTAGTTGGTTTAATTACTTATATGAGAACTGACTCTACTAAATTAAGTGATACTTTTGTAGATTTAGCAAAAAATTATATTTTAAATAATTATGGTAGTGAATTTTATAAAGGTAGCATAAAAAGTAATAAAAAAGTTGTTTTATCTCAAGATGCTCACGAAGCTATTAGACCTACAAGTTTAGACCGTACGCCTGATAGTGTTAAAAAATATTTAACTGATCATGAATATAAATTATATAAATTAATTTATTTTAGAACTTTAGCAAGTTTAATGACTGATAAAGTGATTGAATCAACTCAAATTATCTTTAAATCTAATGATGTTTTATTTAAATTTGATGAAAATAAAACTATTTTTAGAGGTTACGATATTTTAAATATTGATGAAAAAGATAAGAAATACTATTCTTTTGAAGAAAATGAAACTTATAACTTTAAAGAAATTAAAAAAGAACAAAAATTTTCTCAACCTCCAACAAGATATAGTGAAGGCCGTATTGTTAAATTAATGGAAGATGAAGGTATCGGAAGACCTTCGACTTATTCATCTACAATTCAAACTTTAATTTCAAGAAAATATATTGTTAGTGAAAAAGGCGTCGTTACTCCTACTGAACAAGGAATTAAAACAAGCACTGTTTTAACAAAATATTTCCCAGATTTAATGAATACTGAATATACTGCAAATATGGAAACAGATCTTGATAAGATAAGTGAAGGTGTTGAAGATGAACTTCAAGTTTTAAAAGAATTTTATGAACCTTTTATTGAACACTTCGATGTTGTTAAAAAAACAATGTATAAAGATGAACCTGAATATACAGGGGAAATTTGTCCAATTTGTGGCTCAAAATTAGTTGTTAGATATGGAAAGCATGGTAAATTTGTTGCTTGCTCTAATTATCCATCTTGTACATATATCAAAAAAGAAGAAAAAGAGAAACCTGAAGAAGTTGGAAGAAATTGCCCAAATTGTGGTTCACCTCTTGTATATAGATTTAATAAGAAAGGCCAAAAATTCATTGGATGTAGTAACTTCCCTAAATGCCATTATATTGAAGGCATGGAAGAAAAAGTTGAAGATAGAATTTGCCCAAAATGTGGTGCTGCTTTAATTAAAAGAAGAGGTAAAAAAGGATATTTCTATGGATGTAGTAACTATCCAAAATGCGACTACATGGAACCTATTAAAAAGGAAGAAAAATGATAGTTAATATTATTGGTGCTGGTTTAGCAGGATGTGAAGCGAGTAATTTTCTTGCTAACCACGGCTTTAAAGTTCGTCTTTATGAAAAAAGACCATTATATAAAAGTGAAGCTCATCACACTGATTTATTTGGTGAATTAGTCTGTTCTAATTCTTTAAAATCAAAAAAATTAGATAATGCTTGCGGATTATTGAAAGAAGAAATTAGATTAATGGGTTCTTTAATGATGGAGGCAAGCGAAGTTAGTGAAGTTAATGCGGGATATTCATTAGCTGTAGATCGTGAAGTTTTTGCTAAATATATTACAAATAAAATAAAATCTAATCCGAATATTGAAATTATTTATGAAGATGTAAAAGATATTAAAGAAGGCATAACTTTAATTACAACTGGACCTTTAACTAGCAAAGATTTATTAGATGAAATTTCTAAATTAACCAATCAACAAATTTATAGTTTCTTTGATGCTAGTGCTCCAATTATTTATAAAAATTCAATCGATTTTTCAAAAGTTTATTATAAATCACGTTATGAGCAAGGTGATGATAGCTATATCAATTGCCCAATGAATAAAGAAGAATATGAACACTTTATTAACGAATTATTAAATGCAAAAAAGGCATTACTTCATGAATTCGATAAACATTATTTTGAAGGATGCTTGCCTATAGAAGTAATGGCTTCTAGAGGAATTGATACGTTAAGATATGGACCTTTAAAACCAAAGGGATTAGAAAATAACGGGGTAACTCCTTACGCTGTAGTCCAATTAAGACAAGATGATTTGATTGGTGACTTTTATAATCTAGTCGGATTTCAAACTAATTTGACTTATCCAGAACAAAAAAGAGTATTTAGTTTAATTCCAGGATTAGAAAATGCTAAATTTGTTCGTTATGGTTTGATGCATAGAAATTCATACGTTTTTGCTCCAAAAGTATTAAATGATGATTATAGTCTTAAAATTAATGATAATATTTATATAGCAGGACAACTTTCAGGAGTTGAAGGATATGTCGAAAGTGCAGCAAGTGGTTTATTAGCAGCATATTATATCTATTTAAAACTTAAAGGAATTGAATATAATAAAATATCTTTTAATACAGTACTTGGAGCTCTAACGAGATATATTTCTCGCACTGGTTTAAATTCTTTTTCTCCGATGAATGCTAATTACGGTCTTATTTATAGAGCTAACTCTATGGATAAAAAAGTTGTCGCTGATAGATCATTATTAGAGGTTAAAAAATTTATAAAGCAAATCGATGAATAGATACGAAAGTGAATTTTTAGATTATCTTAAAAGATTAAGAAATTATTCTGATTATACTGTCCTAAATTATAAAAGAGACATTGATTTATTTGAGGACTTTATTTATAAAGAGAATAAAACCATTGATGAAGTCGATATAAATTTAATTAGATCTTTTATTTCTTATTGCTTAAATGATAAAAAACTAAGTCGTAGAAGTATAAGAAGAATAACTAGCGCTTTAAAACATTATTATCGATTTTTATATGATGAAAATTATATAAAAGATAATCCTTTCTTATTTCTTAAGTCGATAAAGCAAGAAGTTAAATATCCAGAAACATTATATTTATCACAAATTGAAGCTCTAATTGATGCAACATATAAAAGAAAAGATGAATTAGTAAATCGTGATATTGCTTTACTTGAATTAATGTTTAGTAGCGGATTAAGAAATAGTGAAGTAATTAA
The DNA here is from genome assembly GCA_934168325.1 of uncultured Bacilli bacterium. Taxonomy (GTDB): domain Bacteria; phylum Bacillota_I; class Bacilli_A; order RFN20; family CAG-826; genus Onthovivens. Next base: position 5,227 of record CAKPNG010000012.1, on the reverse strand, counting down.
TTTAGAAATATTTGATATCAATTTTAATGAAAGATATATAAAAGTATTTGGTAAAGGAAAAAAAGAAAGATTAGTACCTTTTTCTAATAAAGCAAAAGATGCAATGATAATATATGCAAAAGATTTAAGGAAAAAATTATTATTAAAAAGAAATGAAAAGAGTCCAAATAACTATTTTTTCTTAAATTATAAAGGTGAACAATTAACACCTAGAGGACTTGAATATATTATGAAAGAAATAGTTAAAAAAACCGGTCTTAATATTAATGTTTATCCTCATATTCTTAGACATACTTTTGCTACTAATTTATTAGATGGAGGAGCAGATTTAAGAACAATTCAAGAGATTTTAGGCCATAGTTCAATAAATTCTACTCAAATATATACTCATGTATCAAAAGAAACATTAAAAGAACAATACAACGAATTTTTCCCATTAAAAGATAAAGATAAAGTTAAATAGTTGACAAAATTTATATGAATAAAATACAAAGTGTTGAATATCGTTTATAAAAAGTGATATAATACGCATACTTTTGTAGTTAAATGCAAAAGAATACACACATTATGGATTCCTTATCCTAGTCTTACAATTTATTGTAAGGGATGAGGTTAGAAGTAATGGAGGATTAACAAATAGGAGGTCTCTTAAATGAGCGAAGAAAAAATTGAGGTTGCTGCACCTGAAACTGAAGAAAAAACAGAAAACGTTATGGAAACAATAGTCCATGATCCAAACGCACAAATTATTACATTAAAGAAGTTACTCGAAGCTGGAGTACACTATGGACATCAAACAAAAAAATGGAATCCTAAAATGAAACCATTTATTTATTGCCCAAGAAATGGAATTTTCATTATTGATTTAAATAAATCAAAAGAAGGATTAGAAGCATCATATTTAAAACTTAAAGAAATCGTTGAAGAAGGCGGAAAAGTTTTATTTGTTGGTACAAAAGATCAAACTAAAGAAATTATTGAAGAACAAGCATTAAGAAGTGGTTCTTTCTATATCACAAACAGATGGTTAGGTGGTATCTTAACTAATTTCAAAACTATTCAAACAAGAATTAGAAAATTAAAAGAATTAGAAGCAAGCGAATTAGAAGGCGCTTGGGCTACTTTACCTAAGAAAGAAGCTGCTGCTTTAAGAAAAGAAAAAGAAAAACTTTCAAAGAACCTTGAAGGTATTAAAGAAATGAGAAAGATTCCTAATGCACTTGTCGTAGTTGATCCAACTAGTGAATACAATGCAGTTAGAGAAGCAAATAAATTAAATATTCCTGTCTTTGCACTTTGTGATACAAATTGTAATCCAGATCCAATTGATTATGTAATTCCTGCAAATGATGATGCACAAAAATCAGTCGCATTAATTATCACCACATTAGCAGATGCTGTTGTTGAAGCTAAAGGTGGACTTCCAGAAGTTGCTTATACAAAAGATGAAGGCGATGAAGTCACGATGAAAGATGCTATTAGACAAGCAGATAGAGAAAACGCTTTAAGATTAGCAGCTAGACGTGAATTACAAAGAGAAAAATTAGAAAGAGAAAAAGAAAGACGCGCTAGATTTGAAAAACCAGAAAGTAAAGTCGAAGGCGAAGCAAAAAAAGAAGAAGCTCCAAAAGCTGAATAATAAATTACCATAAGGAGGTTAATTATGGCTAATATTGCATTAATTAAAGTTTTAAGAGAAAGAACAGGTGCAGGTATGATGGATTGCAAACATGCACTTGAAGAATGCCATGATGATGTCGATAAGGCATGTGATTGGTTAAGAGAAAAAGGTATTGCTAAAGCAGCTAAAAAAGCTGATAGAATCGCTGCTGAAGGTTTAACTTTTGCTAAAGTTTGCGAAAAATGCGGTAAAGGTGCTCTTATTGAAGTTAACTGTGAAACAGATTTCGTTGCTAAAAGTGATCCTTTCAAAGAATTAGTCGCTGAAGTTGCTCATACAGTTTTAAGCAATGATTTTGCTAGTACTGAAGAAGCAAAAGCTTCACTCGAACAATTCTTTACTGATGCTACTGTTAAATTAGGTGAAAAATTATCATTTAGAAGATTTACATATGTTCGTGGTGCTAATTTAGGAAGCTATATGCATATGGGTGGTAAAATTAGTGTTATTGTTTCTTTAAAAGAAAATAATCCTGAGCTTGCTAAACAATTAGCTATGCACATTGCTGCTAATAATCCAAAATACATCTCACAAGATGATATTCCAGCAGAAATTTTAGAAGCAGAAAAGAAGATTCAATTAGAAGCTGCTAAAAATGATGAAAAATTAAAGAATAAACCAGCTGCTGCACTTGAAAATATTATTAAAGGTAAAGTTAACAAACAAATGAGTGAAATTACTTTACTTGACCAAGCATTCTTAATGGGTGATGGTAAACAAACTGTTAAACAATATTTAGAACAAGCTCACAACGAAATTTTAGAATTTGTTCGTTACCAAGTTGGTGAAGGCTTAGAAAAAAGAGTTGATAACTTCGCAGAAGAAGTTATGGCTCAAGCTAAATAATTCATTATAAAAAGTCAAATTAGAGACACTTCTTGTGTCTCTTTTTATTGACATATGTTTATATCTAAAATTAATATTATTTTTATTAAAAAAATAAGGTAATATCAATTTTATTCGATTATAGGCTTATTTTATAATTAAAATAATATTTGTGGGATGCCATTTTAGCGTAATTTTTTGCTCTATTGCTAAAATTATAAATGTGGTATAATACGTATGATTATGGAAAATAATAGTAAAGTAGTTAATAACATAGAAGTTAAGATTGAAGATAAAGAAATAGCAGAATTAATAGGTGATGTATGTAGTTCAACATATGGTGTTGTTGGATTAACTAAAGTTAAATCACTAAAAAGCCAATTGGCTATTATTTTAAATAGAAACAATTACCTCGAGGGTATACTTTTAACTAAGGAAAAAAACAAGTATGTCGTCGATGTACATGTTGTAATGGCTTACGGCGTTAAAATTAGCGAAGTTGTACGCGAATTGTATAAAGGCATTTCTTATAATCTTAATAAGAAATATGGCCCTATTTTTAGTAAAATTAATATCTATGTTGAAGAACTTCGTGATTTATAATGCTTTTTCGGAGTATTTTATATGAAACAAATTAATGGTGAAATTTTTAAGACGATGCTTATAAGTGGCGCAAACCATTTATATAATAATTATCCTGAGGTTGATGCATTAAATGTCTTCCCTGTTCCAGATGGCGATACTGGAATGAATATGAACTTAACCATGCAAAGTGGTGCTAAGGAAATATCTAATCGTAATGATACTGATATATACACAATAACAAAAGTATTTTCTCGTGGTCTATTAATGGGAGCACGTGGAAATAGTGGTGTTATTACTAGTCAAATTTTTAGAGGTATTGCAGAGGGTTTAAAAGATAAAAAGACTGTTGATGCAATCGAATTAAGTGAAGCTTTTATTTCTGGCAAAAATGTTGCTTATAAAGCAGTTATTAAACCAGTTGAAGGTACTATTTTAACTGTCATTAGAGAAGCTAGTGATGAATTATCTCATCGTGTCACTAAAGATATGACTATTGAAGAAGCTTTTAGTATTTTACTTACTGAAGCTAGAGAATCTTTAAAAAGAACTCCTAACTTGCTTCCTGTTTTAAAAGAAGTTGGAGTCGTCGATAGTGGTGGTGCTGGCCTTGTTAAGATTTTAGAAGGTATGAATAGTGCGCTTCATGGTGAGTTTATTGATAAAAATGAAGCAACTGTTGTTGAAACTAAAGGTGCTGCTCAAGTTGCAGCAGATGATGAAAATGATGAATTTGGCTATTGTACAGAATTTATCATGAGACTTGGACCTGATAGTGTTAAAAAAACTTTCCAAAAAAATAGATTTACAAGTGTTTTAAATAGTCATGGTAATTCCTTAGTAGTTGTTCAAGATGATGATATTGTTAAAGTTCATGTTCATACTATGAATCCTGGTAATATATTAAGTTATGCTCAAAATTTCGGTGAATTTATTAAAATTAAAATCGAAAATATGACAGAACAACATAATGAGATCATATTTAATGAACAAAATAAAAATAGTAATGAAAAGAGTGCTGCTGCTAAATTAAATAATGCTCCATTAAGTGCTCCTAAAAACAAGCCTTTAAAAGAATATGCATTAATTGCTACAAGTAGTGGTGAAGGTATTGATGAATATTTTAATGAATTAAATGTTGATTATATAGTTAGTGGTGGACAAACAATGAATCCATCTACACAAGACTTCTTAACAGCAATTGAAAAAGTTAATGCAAAAAATGTATTTATCTTACCAAACAATGGAAACATTATATTAGCTGCTAACCAAGCAAAAGATGTTTTAGCTGATAAAGTAAATGTTGTTGTCATTCCTAGTAAAACTATTATGCAAGGTATTGTTAGTGCAATGAATTTTTCTAGCGATTTCGATGTTGAAACTAATACTGAAAACATGACTGAAGCTTTAAGGAGTGTTAAAAGTGGTGCCGTAACATTTGCTATTAAAGATAGTGAAATAAATGGCGTAAGTGTTCACAAAGATGAATTTATGGCTATTAAAGAAAGCAAAGATATCATTGCTTCTTATGATAGTAAAATAGTTGCTTTAAAAGAATTAGTTAAAAATTTAGTCGATGAAGATAGTTCAATATTAACAATTCTTACTGGTGAAGATATTACCGAAGAAGAATTTAATGAAATTAGTGAATATTTTAATGAAACTTATAAAGATATCGATTGTGATATAAGAGTTGGGAAACAACCTGTTTATAGTTTCATAGTTGGTGTTGAATAAATTTAAATAATTTATATATAAATAAGGATAAGTTAAATGCTTATCTTTTTTTATAATTATGATTTATTTTAATAATAATTTTATTTATTTTGATATTTATTAAAAAGTGAATGATAAAATCCTTCTTAAAAATGCATTAAAATTACTAAAAATAAGGATTTTAGGCTCATTTTTATTAAATTTTGATAATAAAATAAGGCTAAAAATAATTTGAAAAAATTTTTTAAAAAAAGTTTAAAAAATCTCTTTACAACCTTAATTCGTTATTGTATTATATACAAGCACGTGTTGAGAAACACTAAAAATCATAGAGATATGATCGTGCAAGAGATCTTTGAAAACTAGACAGATGTACAAAAGAAAACGTCAATTCTTTATTTTTAATAAACCAGAATAATTATG
>CAKPNG010000011.1 GCA_934168325.1 uncultured Bacilli bacterium | reverse complement strand
CTTGCAAATATGGTTTTCGGAAGTAATACTTAATTGTATTTAATTTTAGGGAGACCTACAACAAAGGGACACAATCCAAACTGGAATAGTGCTATTTTGTTTAAATAAAAATGTCATTCGTTTTTAATTTTTTATTTATCAATTTATAAATTGTTTTTTTACCTAATAGTAAATAGATTAAAAACTAGCTCTTTTTGAAAAAATCAATGCAGAACAAGGCTAAAACTAAAGAAATTGGTATAAATAATGAATAGTTTAAATAGTTAATATCAACACATTTATATAAAATATAGAAAACAACAAATCCAAAGATAAAAAATAAAATAATTGATAAAATTTCTAAACACACTAATAAATTTTCTTTATTTTTATCTTTAATATACTTAACTAAACTAGAGGTTGCTAATTTCATCATTGCTGTCATCATCGTAGTTGATAATGCATGTTTATTAATATTTGTGAAAGCGTGAGATTGTAGAGCTCCGAAAAAACTTAATAAGCATCCTGCAACAATATTTAATGTTCCATATTTTTCACTATCAACTGGAATAAATATGACTGAAATCAATAAAATCAATCCTATTAAATATATAAAATACTCATATTTTATCTTTGTCATATCAGATATTTGATAAATAATCTCGGTGATAACAATTCCAATAATAAAAGTTATTACAAATAGAAAATGAGCAAGTGCACCTATATAGTTATTTTCAAATAAATTAGAAAAAGTATATATTAAATTTCCTGTTTGCATTCCTGAAAATGCCCCTCTAATCATGAGTGAATACATTTCAATAAAGCCACCGATTAAAGCTAAGATAATTCCTTTTAATAAATGTATATTAAAATACTCTTTTTCCATGATTTTTATATTATTCTTCTTTATATAATCTTTCAATAATAACTTAATTGATTTTTAGTTTCTTTTTTTCTTATTTAAAACTTTTATATTGACGTTATTTTGTTAATTAATTTTTCCTAAACTTATAAACTTTCATTCTTTTTTTTACTTAAATTATTAATTTAAAATGTAAATTATTTTATTAATTATATTTTTTAGTGGCAATAAGTCTTAATCTATATTTCTTTTTGACATTTATAAGCCTATAATATTTAAGGGGTTTTATTATGGTTAAGAAAATAAGATTTTTATGGCTATTTCCGATTATTTTTAGTGCTTCTTGCTCTACTAATAATGTAATTGATAATGAATTACCAATGCCAAAAGATTTATTTAAAGAAATAATAGAAAATCAAAATTTTACAGTTAATATTAAAAGTTATATTACTAATGTAAATTATGATGTAAATAAATATGTTAATGAAAATGCTATTTATTATAAAAGTAATACAACTGATGAACAATTTGGTTTTATAAATGATATAAAAAATAATAATTATTACTCATTCAAATTAGATGACAAAAATAAAATCATTCCTAGTTATGTATATTCTTTAGAAAATAGTAAATACCAAGATGATTTTTATAATTTGAATTCTTTGAAAGTAAATCAACTACCTTTAAACACTTATAATAGTCAAGAAAATTACTATAAAATTACTAATTATTCGATTTTGGAGACTTTTTCACTATATTCTGACTTATTTACTTCTAGTGAAGATTTCCTTACAATTTATCCTTTAACTGGTGGTTTAAAGATTTTATCTAAAGATAGTGCACTTCTTGATATCACTTATAGTTATGAAAATAATTTAATTGGTAAAATTAGTTTTACTTTTACTGATATTAATAAAACCACTATTCCTAATTTAAAAGAATTTTTAAGTAATGGTGGAAAACCTAAAGAAATGAGTAAGGATTTGACTAATATTCAATCTCTTATAAGTAAAAATAATTATACTTTGAGTGTTTCTTATGATAATACATTATTTTATAAAACATATTTTACAGAAAACTATATTTATAGAGAGTATGGTCAATCAATATTAGACAATGAAAATTATGATTATGTTAATAATGGTGCGTTTGCAATTAAAGAAAAAGAATCTTTACAAGATGGTCTTTATTCTTTTGAATATGAAAATAATAAGTTTAATAATATTGAAAAATTATCTATAAATACTAATTCTTTATTTGATCTAACGATTACACCTTCTTTTTTAGCTTATTACGATGTAATAAAAACATTCGAAGAAAATTCTAATCAATATTATAACTGTGATTATATTTCAATTGACGCTAATATTAATAAATTAGCTGCTACTTTTGTTGGAATTAATAACCAAGATGGTGTTACTTTAATGGCTACTGGATTAACTATTGATGATAGTAGTATTACTGAAAATAATGTCATAACTTTATATATTTTTTATAACTATAATAACCAAGATGTATATGATTATTATAGTTTTACTAATTTTGATAAAACAAAAGTTAGTTTTATTGAAGACTACTTAAATTCTATAAAATAAGGAGAACAAATTATATGAAAAAAAGTAAAATTTTATTTTTAATTAGTGCATTAACATTTACTAGTCTTACTGCATGTCAAAATAATGAAAATAACAACCAAAATAAAGATGATAAATTAACTAGTATTAGTTGTAATGCAACTAAATTAGCATTAGTTATTGGGGAAACAGCTAAAATTACTACTACTTTTACTCCATCATCTACTAATGATTTATTAGAATATGAATCAAGTAATCCAAAAGTTTTAACAGTTGATGTTAATGGAGAAGTAACAGCTCATAGTGAAGGCGAAGCAACAATCACAATTTCTTGTGTTAATTATCCTGATATTAAAGATACTTTAACTTTCACTGTTAAAGGACAAGATGTTACTAAATTTAATATAACTTTAGATGATTCTGTTAATAAAGTTACTGAAGGAAATACTACATTATACGAATTAATTGTAGGAGAAAATTATCCAATAAATATTGATATTGAACCAAAAACCTTGCAGAACAACACTATTTCTGTAGAATTTGATTTAGATAATTATTGTAGTTTTGATAGTAAAACAAATACTTTAACTCCACTTAAAAGTAAATCTAGACTTGAAGCTACTTTCAAATTAATGGGTACAAAAGCAACTACCAAATTATATTTTAAAATTCAAACTAAAGGTGAAAGTGATTCAACTGAAGTTATCAATATGTTTAATAAATCAATTGAATTAGAAAAGAGTACTTCTATTAATGGCTATGGTTTTACTTTTAAAGCAAATTATTATGATAACGGTGTATTAAAATCTAAAGAAGAAAAGACTACACTTAATGTTCATAAAGATAAAAATAAATTCTATATGAGTGGTAATAAAGAAATTACTAATAAATCTGGTATGGATAGTGTTACTAGCGAATTAGAATATTTATATAAAGGTTATGGAACTGATGAATATTTCTATGATGTTGAAGTTTTAGAAAACGGTACTCATGTTTCAAGTCCTAAAAAGAAATTAATTGTTAGTGAAGGTTCTACTTCAAGTACTACTATTACTACTAATGATGCAATAACTAAATCCAAATATATTGAACATAATTCTAAAGTTGGTCTTAGTGCTATTGCTAAGGGTCATATTAATGTTTTACCTTATGATTATTTTATTCCTGGTAAGAGTCATCCATATTATTTTGGTGGTGATGGTCTTAAACGTGCTACATTTAGTAAAGTTGATAATAAAATAACTGTTAAAACTTATCAAATTGAAGATAAAGATGCAGTTTATGTTAATAGTGGTGTTTATACATTTAATAATGATGGTTTATTAATAGATTTAGTTATTAATAATAAAGTTTATAATTATGCTGATTTTAATTTAGAAACTGGTAAGCCTAATCAAAATGTTGATACAATCGCAACTTATGAGATTTCTTATAATCAAAAAGTTGGTGAATTAACAAATGAAACCACTAAACTTTTTGATACAAATTCTTTATATTTTACTGATTATACTCCTACTTTAGTTAATAAATCTAATGAAGAAGCAACTACTTATAATGTAAATGAAATTTATACTTTATCTATAAAAAATTCCGCTCCAAAATTTGCTACTACTGCAATTGATGATATTACAATTATTGAATCAAGTGATCCAGCAGTAGCAAGTATTCAATCTAACAATAAATCTATTAAAATATTAAAAGATGGTGAATCTACTTTAACCATTTATTCTTCTACAGAAATTGAGAAAAAGATTAAGATAGTTACTAAAATTACGGATCCTACATCAATTACAGCTAAAATTGATAATAAAACTGTTAGTGGTGAAATAAATGCAACTATTAATCAAGCTATTAAAAATATTACTTTTGAAGTTTTACCAAATGGTGCAAGTAAAGATATTAACGTTACTGTTTTAGATAATAAAGGAACTATTACTAAAGAAAGTAATGGAAGTTATACATTTACTCCTACTTCTACTGGTAAAGTTATTGTAAAAGCTAATACAATTTCTAAGCCTGAAATTTCTACTCAAATTACATTTAATGTCAGCGATGCTTCAGTATCTATTTTAGATAAAATTGTTGGTAAAACTTATAAATTAGATGATCCAATGACTTATATTTTATCTACTTTAAAATTTGAAAGTAAAACTAAAGCTACATTTACTAGTGAATATTATGGTGTACCAGTAACTTATACATTTACTCCTATTTATGATGAAGCTACTAATAAAATAAAAATTAGTAATGTTCAATGTAATAAAACTACTACTGAATTAGAAGATTTCTTATTAGATGAATCATCTACTAATTGTTTATTTGAAATTAAAAATAATTCATTAATTACAATTTCTACTGATTTATCTAAAGCTAGTTTAACTGTCGATTATTTTGAAATGGAATATGAAAATCCAGCTGCAAAAAATATTACATTAACGGAGGTTAAATAAAATGAAGATTAAAAATGCTTTAGCTTTATGTTTACCTTTATTAATTACTAGTTGTTCTAATGATGATATTCCAAGTAAGATAGATTTTAATAGAGCAACTAAAATATTAGAAAAGATTAATACCAATAATATAAAATCATTCGCTTTCATCGATAGAACTTATAATTTTGATGGTTATAATAATTCTAAATATATAGTAACTGGTTCTGCTTCTAAAGCTCTAATTAATTATGAAGCTAGACATAATTATAATCTTTATAATAATAATTTTATTTCTGATAATATTGAAATTGATGCTTTAGTTGGTGTTGAAAGTGTTGAAGTTATTAATACTACTAAAGCTCAAGGCCAAATTTATCAAGAAGGTAATTATTTATATGATTATTTTATAGGTCCTAATAAAGATGATTCTTTTGTTAATTGTTATACAACTAGTAAATATAGAACATTAGATATTTATTTTAATTATTTAACTTTAATTAGTGATACGATTAATTTTTATAAAAATGTTAATACTTTATATCCTACTGAAAGTGGATTTTCTATTCCTTTAACTAATATTATTAATGAAGATAATAAAGAAACTTACTTGATGTCTGTTTCTTATCCTGGTGATTCTACCTATATGGCTTTTACTTATGAATATGAAGTTATAATAGATTCAAAAACTAAATCTTTAGATACTTTAAAAGTTAAGTTAATTCAATATAAAGATACCATTAGTGGTGATTATGAAAATGAAGCTAGAACTTATGTTGAATATAGTTTATCTAATTTTAAATATGGTAAAAAAAGTAATTATGAAGGTGAATATGATAATTTTTCAATGATTAATGAGAAATCAATTCATAATAAACCTGCTCAAATAGTAGATACATCTAAAATGAAAGATGGAACTTTATCTAGTGATGATAGTTTAAAAATTGCTAAAAATATATTTGCATATGGTGAAAATATTAAACAATGTAATTATGAATTTATATATCATGATGCTTTCGATATTGTTAATGTAAATAATGGCATTGGAAATATGAAATTTAAGGGTGTTATTACTTCTTATAGTAATGATATTCAAATTAATAATGGTTATATGCAAAAAGTTAATAATGATGATATTCCTACTGGTGATAAATCTAATTTCCAAATATTTACTGTTGCTGATGATGATGGAGTTAAAAAAGGTGGTAAATTTGATAAATATATGACAAATTGTTTTGCATATTTATCTAAAGCTAATGTAGTAAATAATGATAATGTTACTGGAGATTTAAGAAGCTATACTGGAGCTAATCCTTTATTATTTCCTGAATTTAGAAATACTATTAAAGATTATCAAGAATATGATTTAGGTAGAACTATTGATTCTAATGTTATAGTTGAAATAAGTGCTAGTGGTAATAAAGATGGTGATAATTTATCTATTACTACTTCTATTAGAAAATATGGTTCTTTAGTTGATAATACTTATACTTTTACTTTTGAAATCAATAAAGATGAAATTAAAAGTTGTAAGTTTGTTGTTAGTGGTCAACTTAATAGTGGATCTAAATATATTGACACTTATCAGGCAACATTTTTAAGTGGTAATAAGGATACTTATAAAGGCGAATATATGGATTTTTCTGACATATATACTCAAGTTGGAATGGAGGCTTTTTATGCGTTTTAAATTCAAAAAGTCTTCTATTCTCATGTTTTTATTTTTATTTCCATTAATTTCTTGCGGTAATAATTCTAATAACAATAATTATATAGAAGATACAATTTTAAAAGATGATTTGACAAAATTAAAGGCATCGAAAAGATATAAATTAGATATAGATTTTAATTTAATTACAGGTAAAGATTCTAAGGAATATCAAGAAACTTATATCTATTTAGAAAATGATTTACTTTATAGTTATAAAATAAATGAAACTATTTCTACAATCGGATTTACTTCAAGTGATGAAGGAATTTATTCTTATTCTATTATTGATGATAAAATTGTTCCTGATGCTATTTTAAATTATGATATTTCTAATATTTATGATGAAAGTACAGGATTAAAAAATTATTATAATTCTATTAGTTTAAAAACTATTTCTTTTAACAAGACTATTTATAATTTTAAATTAAATGATTTGGCTAATATTAACGCTTTTTTAAAAGCATCTAGTTTAACTCCTACTACAGGTTTAACTAACTTAATTACTGAATTTAATGTTACTGATGATAATAATACATTAATTTTTAATATGAATTTTGGTGTTAATGGCTATATAAAACATACTATTAGTCAAATAAATGATTCTACTTTATCTATTCCTTTAATTAATGAATATAAAAATAGTGGTGGAAAAGCTAAACAAGCTCTACCAGAATTAAAAGCATTGGTTTCTAATTTAGATAGTTTTAATTATTCTAGTGATTTAGGTGAAGTTACTTATAATAATAAAACTATTAAAGTAGGTAGAAAATATTTTACTAGTACCTATATTTATGATGATTATACTGATGAATTTATAAATTATTATAAAGAAGTAAATAATAAAGAACTTGTTCGTGGCGGTTATTTATCTTTTAATAGTAATAAAAATGGCATTCAAAAAGGAGTTTATTCTTTTACTCCTAAATATGATGATAAAACTAATAATCCTTACTTAGATTCAACTTGTTTAAGTAAGCAAACAGATAATATAGATTTAACTACTGTATATCCTTATTTTTCTAGATTATTATTTTATAAATATATTTCAAGCTTTGATAAAGCTAGTTCATCTAATAATTTATATATGACAACTAGACAAAATATTGCTTATGATTTTGGTAAAAATATTTTAGGAATTAAATCAAAAATACCTGATGCGATGTTTATTTTAAATAATAGTAAAGATAGTGATATTAATTTTGATTTCTTAATTAAATATGATCAAGATGTTTATACAATCAATGCTTCTATGTTTAATCAAACTAAAATTGATTTTATTGAAAACTATATAAAGTAGTTATTTAAATATTTTCACTAAGTAAAAAATCAGCAAGATGTATTATTTTTATACCATTAATATTGTAATTTGCAAAATCATCTAAAGTTACAATTATTTTTGGGTAATTATCTTTAATTTCTAATAAATTAGATATTTCTCTATCAGATTCTTTAGGTAATTCTTTACATACTTGAATATAAATTCTTTCATCTCTATGTAACGCTACAAAGTCTATTTCTTTATTCAATAATTTTCCGATAAAAACATTATATCCTCTTCTTTTGAGTTCTAAAAAAACAAGATTTTCTAACATAGATGCAATGCTTGTTGGACTAAAGCCAAATAATGCATACTTTATAGCTTGATCAGCAAGATAAAATTTTTCTTGTGTTTTTAATATATTTTTTCCTTGCAAATCATATCTTTTACATCTATAAATTATAAATGCTTTCTCTAAATATTCTATATAATTATAAATAGCTTCAACAGATATAGTTCTATTTTCATTTTTTAAAAAATTAACAATAGAATTAACAGAAAATGTTTTTCCAATATTTTCTATCAAAAATCTAACAACACGATTAAATAAATCTACATTAGTTATTGAATGTTTATGAATAATATCTTTGATAACAACAGAATTATAAATATCTTCTATAATTCCGTACGATGTTTCTTCATTAAAATTACCACTAGCTATAAGAGGGAAACCTCCATAGCGAATATAATCGATTAAATTCTCCTTAATTGTTTTATTTAAGTTATTTTTAAACAATAAATATTCTTTAAATGATAATGTATAAACAGGAATTGTGACATATCTGCCAGTTAAATAAGAAGATATTTCACTACTCATTAGCTTTGAATTTGAACCAGTAACATAAATATCTGAATTATAACTTTCTAGCAAGGTATTTATTACTTTTTCCCATCCATCAATTTCTTGAAGTTCATCAAGCAAAAAATAATATCTTTGATTATCTATAATAGAAGATTTCAATTCCTCATACATTTCTTTAGAAGAAAAAGATTTTCCAAAATCTTCATTAGAATAGTTTTTTGAATAATATGGCTTTCATTAATTCCTCTAGAAAGAAGTTCTTTTTTTAACATTTCTAAAATCGTTGATTTGCCACATCTTCTTATTCCTGAAAGTATCTTAACCAACTTAACATCAATAAATGGCTTCATTTTTTCTAAATAGTCTGGTCTAATTATCATAATTCTGCCTCCTAATTAGTTATATAATAGCAAAAAAACTTTTACTTTTTCATAACTTTTTATGAAATTTTAGTAAAAATTTTATAAAATATTAAAGTTTTTACGTTTTTAGCGTAAAAACTTTTTGTCAGTGTATAAAATTTGTTCTATTTCTTATCTTTTTTTAGTTCAATAGCAAAATTTGCTAATCTTGCTACTGATGTTTTTAACTCTTTCTTATCAAGTTTATTATTATTTAAAGTATCATATAAATCGTTATAAATATTTTTACCACCAATCATGATGATATCATTACCAGCATTAATTGCCTCATAGCCTATTGCTTGACCAGGTCCAACATCATTCCAATCGGTCATAATAATTCCTTTAAAACCTAGATCATTTCTTAAATATCCATTTAATAAATTCTTATTAGAATTTGTATAAATTCCATTAAGTTTATTATATGAAGTCATAATAGCTTTACTAGTTCCATTTAAAATAGCAATTTTAAAACCTCTTAAATAAATCTCATGAAGTGCTCTTTCACTAACGTTACTTGTTGTTTTCATACGATTATTTTCTTGATTATTACAGCAGAAATGTTTAAAACATACAGTTTTATGAGAATTATTACTACTTACTCCATTACTTAAACTACTTGCAAATAATCCACTAACTAAAGGATCCTCGCTATAATATTCAAAAGTTCTTCCACATAAAGGATTTTTAATAATATTCATACCTGGAGCTAACCATACATCAACATTATATTTAATCATTTCATCTTTAACGTGCTCACCTACTTTATAAATTAAAGAAGGATCAAAGCTTTGAGCTTGCATTAATGCACTAGGAAAAGCTGTTGTATATAATTTTCTTTTCTTTTTAAACGAAAAACTCATTATTTTATTAACAATTGCATAAATTAATTTAGATTCTATAAATTCTCTAGGTAAAACATCTACACCTTTATTTATACCATTTCTATAATGATAATATTCTTTAGAAAGTCTTAATCCAGCAGGGCCATCAGCCATATATATAATAGGTATATTATATTTATTATAAATAGCAGGATATTCGCCAACAACTCCAGCACTAGAATATGTTTTAAAAGCTATTCTTCCTACTACCATCTTGCATAAATCTAAATCATTAATATTATTAATAATATCTAAATTAACATTTTCTTTTTCTATTTCTTTATTGACTTTATTAAATGAATTAATCTCAATAATATCTAAAGAATCATTTAATTTTTCATGAATTAAAGGTTTAATTTCTTCAAATTCGATTGGTTTATCATTAATAACAGTATGTTTATCTAAAATAATATCTTCTTTAATATATAAATTCTTAATAGGTATTAAATTATCACTAGAATTACCAACACAAATTTCATAATATCCTTTATCAATAACAAAAGAATGAATATCTTCATGATATGATGTCAAATTTTCTAAATTAATATTTAAAATTAATTCCTCTTCTTCGTTAATATCTAATAATTTAGTCTTTTTAAAGCCAATTAATGATTGATATTCTTTATTATTAAAGTCAATTGGTCTTGAATAAGCTTGAATTACTTCTTTTCCTTTATAATTTCCAATATTTTTAACATTAGATTTAATAATTATTTCATTATTTTCGATATATAAATCATTATTTATCTTAAATTCTGTATAAGATAAGCCATATCCAAAAGAAAACATTGGTTTTATACCAAACGAATCATAATATCTATATCCTACATAGATTCCATCTTTATATTCTTCAATAGAATCATTACCATCTAAATAAGAATAATATTTAAAATTATCTAAATCTTCTAAATGTTTTGGCCAAGAAATGGTTAATTTACCACTAAAATTAGATTCACCTAATAATAATTCAGCTAAGGCATCTCCACCACTTTGTCCTGCTTGTCCATAAAGAACTACACATTTTATATCATATTTATCAATAAAATTAGTATCAATAGGAGCTCCAGCATTAATAATAACAATTACATTTTTATAATGCTCAGTAACAAACTTAAGATTATGTTCTTCAATATCAGTTAAATAATAATCACCTTTAATATTTTTACGATCGAATCCTTCACCAGCTTGCCTAGATATAACATAAATACAAGTATCACTAATTGTTTTATTATAATCATCAATTGTTAATTCTCTATCAATAGCATAATTTTCAGGAAATTTAGCAAAGATGCTAAACATTACTTCATAATTAAAAGGATTTATACCTCGAGTGCTTTTTCTCATTAATTTTTTACGTTTTTTTATCTCACTATTTAATTTAGTAGCACATTCGTTTAAATAATGTTCACTATTAATTATAAAGCCATGGTTTTTTAATCCTTCTTCAATAGAAACACTATGAAAGACATTTACCTCTCCAGAACCTGTTCCACCTTTTATAGTAAATCTTGCTCCACTACCAAATAAAGCAATATTAGTTTTATCCTTAATTGGCAAAATATTATTATCATTTTTTAAAAGGACCATTCCTTCTATTGCAACTCTCTTTGCTAAATTATCATTATTATTCATATATTAATTTTGAAAAACTCCTATTATTATTCTATAAAAATATTTATTTTTAACACATAAATTACTTCAAATTCCCGCTAATTAATTATAAAACCCTGCAGAAATCAACTATTTTTATAAATTTTATAAATTATTCTTTTACATCTTTAATAAAATTAGTAAAGACTCTTTCTTCTTTAATAGGTAAACCATATTCCTTTTTTCCTAAAGCAATTGACTTCATAAGGAATACCATATTATGTGCTAAATATCGCATTGTTAATAATCCTTCTTCATCATAAATTGCTTCACCTACTTTTCTACCATGAACACTAGTCCAATAAACACTAGAAACAACAGGCATATTAGATATTGTGAAATATTTATTTAATTCATCAAATGTAGCACTACATCCACCACGTCTAGCAACAACAACACTTGCTCCTACTTTCATTGATTTATCAAAGTGAGAACTATAGAAAAGTCTATCTAATAAAGAAATAAGAGTACCATTAGCAGAAGCATAATATACTGGACTAGCAATAATTAATCCATCTGCTTCTTTAAATTTAATAGATAATTCATTAACAATATCATCTACGACACATTTTTCGTGAGTATGACAATAATTACAGGCTAAGCATCCTCTAATAGTTAAATTACCAATTTGAATATTTTCAAATTCAACACCTTCTTCGCTAAAAACTTTTTCAATTTCTTTTAAAGCTAAAGTAGTATTCCCATTTATTCTAGGACTTCCATTCAATATTAAAACTTTCATAATTTACCTCTTATAGATAAATTATAAATTATTTATGATTAAATCTATATAAATTAATCAACTATTTTATCATTAAAAACTTTAATTGCCTTAGCAACATCTTTTTCCATTGCTTCTTTAGCAGCAAAAGCTATTTCATGATAGAAAGTTAAATCTTTATTTTCTTTTATTAAATTAATAGCTGCATAGAGCCCTTCTCTAGCACTATATGAATAATAATTAATTTTTCTTACACCACATTCAATTGCTTTAACATAATCTTCTTTAGAAACACCACTTCCGCCATGCATAACTATTGGGAGATGTGTAAGTTCTTTAATTTTAATAATTCTATCAAAATCAAGTTTTGGTTTAACTTTATAAATTCCATGAGCAGTTCCAAAAGAGCATGCTAAAGCATCAATTTTAGTATCTTCTACAAATCTTTTAGCTAATTCAGGATCAGTATATAAATCTTCTTGTTTTGTTATTTTTTTAGAATCTAAAGATTCTCTACCACCTAAAATACCAATTTCAGCTTCAACACTTGCACCATATTTTTTAGCCATCTCGACACATTTTTTAGTATTGTTCATATTAATATCATAAGGCAATAAAGATCCATCATACATTACTGAAGTAAATCCAAGTTTTAATGCTTTTTCAATATATTCAAGATGTTCGCCATGATCTAAGTGTACACAAACCGGAACTTTACTATTTTTTGCTACTAATACCATAATTGGACCAATTAACGATAAAGGTGCAATTGGTTCATGAAGTTCTGCATGCATTATTATTGCTGGTACGTTCTTTTTTTCAGCTGCATCTATTACAGCCCATAAATTTTCTAAAGTAGGGGTATTAAAAGATCCGACTGCACAATTATGCTCTTCTGCATACTTTAATACTTCATTCATTGTTACTAACATTTTTTATTTCTCCTTTATTAATGATAAATATTTATCTAAATTTTCTATAATTTCTACTTTGATTTCAAATGTTTTAGTTTCATTTGGATTTATAAATTTAAGTGTATTATGTTCTCTAGCATATTTTCTTCCATCTGGATAATTTGTTCCAGGTTCTAAACCTAAAACATAATCTCTAATTCCCATCATTTTCCATTCAGTAAATGAATCCAAATTCTCCTTCTTATAAGAAATTTTCACGCCAAAGTCCAGTTTTTTATTAAAAACTGCTGCAAATGGATTTTCATTCATTTCGTAATAATAGCATCTTTCAATATAGTTTTTAGTAGGTTTTAATAATGTATTTGCTTTATTTAATTCACTATTAGCAAGTTCATTTCTACCACTAATATTTTTATAATTTATATGAAGTAATAAATCTTCATCTAATAATGGATATCCTAAATTCATGTGATATAAAACCATTAAAGGAACTTTACTATCACCATTATTTTTAACTTCATCAACAATTGTAAAAGAATTATCTTTTAATGATAAAGTAATTGTTCTATTTAAACTTAATTTATAAGAAAATATATTTTCATCTAAAGTTAATGTTTTAATAATAATCTTATCATCAACTATTTCATAACTACTATTTTCAGTTGGAGTATTAGAAATATTACCATGTAATCCTAATTCAACTCCTTCATCAATAGATGGCGTTCCAAAAGTAGTTAATCCACAAGTAGTTAAAAATCCTGCAGTAAATGAAGATAAAAATCCATTATCTTTTTTATCATAATAACTACTATTAACATATCCACAAGGAGATAAATAATTTAAGTTATATCCTTTATAAGATAAATTAGAAATATCACCATTTCTATTCAATGAAATATCCATTTCTAATCCTAGCCCATTTTTAGCATGATAAAATTTCATATCTTGAGCTTTAGATTCTAATAATTCATATTTTTGAACACCAAATAATTGATAATTATAACCAATATATTCATTCATATTAAAAATTCTCCAATTTTATCTTTTTATTATTAATCTTTTTATATAATTTAAATAATTTCATATATTCTTTATGAGCATTTTTATCTGGATAATAAGTTTTACCAAATTTAACTAATTTATTTATACCATCATTGATATTACTAAATTCACCTATCGTAGTACCAACTATAATTGCACTACCTACAGTTCCAGCATTATGATTTAAAATTTTAGTGATAGGAATATTTAAAATATTAGCTTTAATTTGTAACCAATTTTCATTTTTACTTCCACCACCATTAGCATAAATATGATTAATTTTAATTCCACATTCTTTCAATATTTCAATATTTAAAAGCATTTCATAAGCAACACCTTCTAAGATTCCTTGATAAATATCTTTTAATGTAGATGATATATTTAGTCCATATATATTACCTAAACTATAAGAATTCATATAAGGAGTTCCACTACCTAAAAAATGTGGACTAATTAATAATTTAGAAGGAATACTTGTATTAATTTCTTTATCAAATTTTGTCAATGGATTCTCTATATTTATACATAAATTATTAATAAACCATTCAATTAAAGCTCCACCTGAAAATATTAAAGGATAAGAAATATAAGCATTAGCAAAACTATAAGGAATAATACCAAAACCACTTTTATACATCTTATTATTAGTAGGTATTTCTTTGAATAAAGGTATAAAACATTCACAAGTTCCACATCCATCAACTACATCATTGAACTTAGTTAATCCACTACCAATAGCTACACTAACTTGATCATGACTTACGTTAATTATTTTAATATCCTTGCTAAAACCATATATTTTTTTAATATTTCCAGCAATTGTACCAGATTTTACAGGTTTAGAAAATTTATTTTTATCTAAATTAAAAGCATTATATAATTCTTCACTCCACTCTAATTTATTAATATCAAAGAGCATAGTTCTACTAGCTAAAGAGTAATCAATTTGTCTAATTCCAGTTAATTTATAAACAATAAAATCTTCAATTAATAATATTTTATTAATCTTATTATATACATCCTTATAATGATTTTTTATATATAATAATTTAGGTAAAGAAAACATCTCATGTGTCAATAAACCCGTTATTTTACCAACATGTTCTTCTCCTATTTTATCATTAATTTCTTTTACTTCTTCTTTACCTCTAACATCATTATATAAAATAGAAGGTAATAAAATATTGTCATCTTTATCTAATAAAACAAAAGTTTCGCCAAAACTAGTAACACCAATATAGCCTAAATTATCATTATAATTTATTGCTTCTTTTATAACTTTAATAACTGCATTAAAAATAATATTTGCATCTATTTCATCATTATATGCAGTTCTTTTAGAATTATATTTTTCGTAAAATGTAATTAATTCATTAGTCCCATCAAACAAAGTAATCTTTGTTCCAGTAGTTCCAATGTCTAATCCAGCATAAATCATAATTATTTATCGATATCTATTACCTCATAATGTAAATATGTTTTAAAAGCTTCATCTAATATATCTTTCATATTACCAACACCAACAGTTGTATGATGTTTAAAACCATTACGAGCTAATCTAATTAATTTATTTTGTAAATCAGGAATTAAAGCAACTCCACCACAACCAAAGAATTCTTTTTCTATATTATCTTTAGTAAATTCACCTAATGATTCATAAATATATAATTTACCATCTTCAGTCTTACAATTAGAGAAAGTAAATTTAAAATCTTTGATTCTACCTTCATTACTTCCCCAACCAGATCCTGGATCAGTTTTAGCAAACATCTTATGTTCAGTAACTATACCTTTTCCAGTCATTAAAGTTTGAGCAACAGGTCCACAATGGAATAAAATAACTTTATTTTCATCATCACCATAATTATTATTCCAATCTAAACAAGCAGTGGGTAAACCACTAGCTAAATTCATAGCTCTCATAGTAATTGCACTACATAAATCTATTTCACAACTTGCAACAATTCCACGATCATTAAGTTCGCTTAATAACACACAAGGACATACTCTTAAAATGGTTTCAAGTTCATTCCAACATCTTAAAGTAATTGCATCTAAGTGATAAGTTTCAATATATTCATCGATTACAACGGATATTTTTGCTAAAGTTAATAAATTTTTATTAGGAACTAAACTACAATTTGTATAATTTTTAAGTCTTTCAGCTTTAGCTAAAACTAATTCATTATCATCTGCTAATTTTTCAACTTTAAATATCAATTCACTTAAATCAAAAGATTCAACATTAATTCCATATCTTTGAAGAGTTACTTCATCAAATCTAACTGTTTTAAATGCAGTAGTTCTAGCACCAATACAGCCTAAATTAAATCTTCTCATTCCTTTAACTACTCGACAAATAGCAGCAAATTCATCAAGATTTTCTTTAAATTTAGGACTTAATGGATCAACTACATGTGGTTTTAATACTGTAAAAGGAATTTTATATTGAGAAAATACATCAGTAACGCTAAATTTACCACAAAATGCATCACGTCTATGTTTAAAATCCATCTTACCAATTTCATCTGGATAAGCTTGCATTAAAATTGGAACATTTGCATCTTGTAAAGCAGTTGCAGCTCCATTTTCATCAATAAAAATAGGCATACATAAAATTACGCCATCATATTCACCTTCATGAGATTTAAGCCAATCATGATATAATAAACCTTCATCTCTAGTCTCAACAGCTCCGTATCTAGTAGCATTTTCATCCATAATAATATAGTCATATCCTGCTTCTTTAACTACTTTTTGCATGTCTTCACGAGCACCTTTAATTAATTCAGCAGGCATAAAACCTCTATTACCAAAAAATAAAGCAAATGTTGTCTTTTTCATATTTCTACCTCTAATAAAATTATAAAAATAATTTAATTGTTATTAAATGTAGATAAATACGAAATATAGTAAATTCATACGGATTTATTTAGAATATTTTTCTCTATATTTACTAGGTGTTAAATAGGTAACTTTTTTAAAAACTTTAGTGAAATAATTATAATCTTCTATGCCTACTAAATTAGCAACATCAACTATTTTATATTTAGAATCTAATAATAATTTTTTAGCTACATCTATACGATAATAAGTAATATATTTTGCTATTGGCATATTTAAATAAATTTTAGCATCTTCATATAATTTAGTTCTTCCACAACAAAAATATTTACAAATATCATCAATATTAAAATCATTTCGAATATTATCATGAATAAAAACTTCTAATTTATCTTTAAAATCATTTTTATTTAAATAAATAAAATTCTCTAAAATTAAATAATTAGTTAAAGCTTCTAATATTTTTGCTGCACTTTTAAATTCATTATCTTTCTTATATTTAATATTATAAATTAATGATTTATATTTACTTAAATCATCATTTGTATAACTTAATACATCTTTCATTTTCTCATAACGAGCTTTTTTATCTTTAATATCGGAGCATTGTCCAATCATTACGTACCCTAAAATAATCCCATTACTTTTTAATACAGCTGTTGCTTCAATTAAAGAAGCATGACACTTATAAATAGCAATTGAATTATTCTTTTTACATTCTAAAAATGAATTTTTATTCGATTCTATGCACTTATTTTTAAGTCCTAATTTATTTTGAATAACGCTACATATCTTAGAGTCCTCAAAAGGATAAGAACAAAGTTCATTAGAATCGTTATCAAAAATAACGATTCTCATATGAGTTAAATCATAAAAACTTTTTAAATAATCTAATAATTTATCTTTATCAAATGTTAGTTCCATATAATCTTATAATCTTTAGGTAATATATAATTTAATTTATTATCTTTAGTTTCTAATACTAATTTATCTTTCTTAATAGGTATAATAACTTTTGCATCATCATATAAACCTACTTTATTTAAATATATATATTTATTTTTATAATCAATAAGAGTTAAACCAAAATTAGCTTCTAAAATAATGTTAACTATAAAACTAGTAAAACAATGATTTAAACTAGCAAATACTGAATCATGTTCCCATAAAGTACCATTGGTAATTGCCATCTTATAAAAATATTCAATAGATTCATTAAATACTTTATTATATAAACCATACTTATTTAAGATCATTAATCTTAATAAAATACCCATCAGTACATTAGATTTATATACATTTGGATATATTAATTTATCATCTCGATATTCACCAAAATTATTAATCATCTTATTAAAAAATTCTTTGTTATCATCTTTTTTAATAATATTAAAATATAAAGCATAATATTGACATGTTTCAGTAGTATGATCTGTAGGAATTATATTATTATCTTTATCTTTAATAGAATTATCTATAAATAATTCATTATTAAATGAATATTTATAGATAATTTCTTTAAGTTTATTACCTTTATTAATAAGATTATTATCATTTAATAAGATACCTGCTTTAATTAAAGCTTCACTATAAAGCATATTAGTAGGATAATTTATTCCTTTAATAAACTCTATATCATTAGCTTTGCTCCATTCAACAAAGATCCAACCTTTTAAATTTTCTAATAATCCTAATTCATTTTCAAAATCTTTAAAATAAGTTAATATTCCTTTTATATTATTAATACTATTATTTAATATAGATTTAGAACCACCTCTATTAATATAATTATAAATCTCTAAAATATACCATAAAGACCAATTAGGAATAAATTCCTTACTAGGAAAATCAGCAGGATAACACATTGGTATCATTCCTTTAGGTAAATTATCTTTCTTACATTTACTATAATTATCTAAAAAAGCAGATTCTACTAAATTATAACCAGTTAATATAGGTTCAGCTTGTCCACTAAAATAAGAATCACATAACCAACCTGCTCTTTCTCTACTAGGACAATCAGTTAATAGATCTACAGCATTTTGTTTAAATGTATTAATTGCAGCATCAAATACTTTATTAATTTTCTCATTTATAAAATTATATTTAATATTACAATCTTTATTTTCATATTTTATAACACCAAATTTAGAAATAGTTATTTCACCTTCTAAAACAATTATACGAGCAAATTTTAAAGTATAAGGTTCAAAACTTATTAAATTATAATCACCTTCTTTAAGAGAATAAGTAATACAGTTATGAGTTGTATTACGAGAAAAATTAATTCCAATTAAATCTTCTTTTCCTTTTTCTTTAACATCAATTTCGTCAAAGATAATATAAATTAAAGCATCTTTTTTAACTTTTAATTTTAATCTAATAAAGCCAGTAAGCGATATTTTATTTGAAAACGTTGCAAAACTCCACTTTTTTAAAAGTTTTTTATGTTCGTTATTTAGTTTAAAATCTAATTGACTAGCTATCTTATTACTGTCAATTTCCCATTCATCTTTAGGGAAAATTTTTAAATAATCTAATACTTGATAACGATCTTCATAAATCTTTTTATTTTCATTTATAAAAGAAATTCCGTTTTCTATTAATTGATATTCATTAAATTTTAATGTTGGATAATTTACTATTCGATCTTCAAATTTTAAATTCTTAATGATTACTTCATCATAATCTCTATAAGGCTCAAGCGGTGTATTTAATAATATATTTAATCTATCATCAATATTATATGATTCACTAAAAGCTCTTTGATAAGCAAATCTAGTTACTTTTCTAATTCTAGTTTCATTATTAAATATAGTAAAATCTTTATCACTAGTTTTAATAACTCCATCATATTCATTTTTTATTTCACAAATAAAAAATGGTTTAGTATTTAATGCGTAAAAAGAATTACAATTAGATCCAGATACTTCAATAACTATAACACTACTTCGATCATTTAAATTAAATTTATAATTATCTACTCGATAATAATCATGAGCATCTCTACTAGGACCATATCCTTTTAATTTACCATTAATAAAAATACGATAAAAATTATTAGCACATATACTAAATTTATATGTTCCTTTTTGATTTATTACAGTTTTAAAAAATAAAGAAGAATTTAATTCCTCTTCTTTACCTTCTGCCCATATTGCTTTTGCTTTTAAAAAATAAGTTTTCTTCATAATGTCTGTGAAACCGTTAAAGTTTCTTTTTTATTTTTTAATTTAGAGTAGTCAATTAAAAAATAATACCTTTCATTATCTATATTAAAACATTTCTCATCTAATTCCAAGTTTCTTTTAGCAAGTAACATATCACCAACAAAATATAAATTATTTTCCGTATGACTATTAAGTATAAATTTAATATTTAAGTTAGTGTCTTTATTAACGTTAATAATTAATTTATTTCCTTCTCTAATTAATCCTTTATTAGAACAATTAAAACCTACTGTTTCTGGTAAATACATTGCAAATCTTAGATTATTTTTTATATTTTTAAAACTAATTTTAACTTTTTCTTTATTATAAATATCACCTTTAATACTTATTTCTTCTTGGTTATTAGTGTATAATTTCATATCTTCTAATATCGAAATTAATAACTCATTATCAATATTAAAACTACTATATTTTTTAACAAATCTAAGCCCTTCTCCAAGTCTCATAGTACAACAGAAAAATGCTTCATATAAATAACATTTAATACTATCATTATCGTCAATTAAACAAGTATTACATCCTGCTCCACCATTATTTCTTTGAGCCATTCTAAATGAATTAAGATATATTCTATTTAATAATACTAAATATTTATCATCTTTAGTTATTTGATAAAATTTACTAGTTAATATAAATGAATCAACTATACAACAAGGTTCAGTCCAAGTATCTTTACGATTAAACCAATTAATATTTGAATAATCTAAAGTCATTCCATAATTGATATATTTTTTAAATATATCAATAGCATAATTTAAATATTTTTCTTCTTTAGTTGCTTCATAAAATGTTAAAACACCTCTAGCACAAGATAATGTAGCATGTGTTTGACATTTTAAATTAATAAAGTCTAAGTTAATAAATTTATCTATTACTTTAATTAATATATCTTTTAATTTATCATCTCTTAATAAATAATAAGCTTCACTCATTGCATCAAGCATTATAAAAGCACAACCAACATCACTACTAGTTAGCCATCCATCTCTTATAACACCTTCAATATGACCACCAACTCCTCCTATTTCTCTAGTACTAATAGGATAATGTTCATAGAATTTAGCAATCTTATAAATAAATTTATTAACTACACTTTTAATAATTGACAGAATTTCATCACTTCTAGATATTTGATAATACTCAATTAAACCTCTTAAATACCAAGAATTACCACTAACTTGTTGTTCATCTAAATATTCATCATTAATAATATTTCCAAAATATCCATCTTCATTTATATATTCTTTAAGATGAGAAATTATTTCATCTAATTGATTAAGAATAGATTCTTGATCTTTATCATATCCAGAAAGAGCAAAATAAAGGCTTGTTAAAGATAAAATGCATCTACCTTCCCAATCTCCTGGCCAACTAGCACTATATTTTTTATTAAAAATATCAGGATAACGATACATCTTAGCACTAAGTCTTTTACGATTTAATCTAATTCTTCTTAATAAATCGCCTTCTGCAATTTTTTTCATAATCTCTCAACTTTCTTATTTCTAGAGGGGAGTGTCCCCCCTAGAAATAAATTATTATTTTAATTATTTAGCAATTTTAACAAGTTCTACAGTACTATAAGCAATATAGATCTTAGCATCAGTAACTGTCATACCGGTTGGAATATAGAATGAGAAGAAATCACATGTTTTTTCTGCAACCCAATTTACTTCAGCTTTGTGGTAGCCTTCGCCAACTTCAAGATCTACGAATTTTTGATTATCAAAATTAATCATCCATTTACTAGCATTATAATTTTGCATATAGTAGACAACAGTAATTTTATATGTATTGCCTAATTCTACTTGGCTCTTACCAGTAGCATCAAGACAGCTACACCATTCCATTGTGGCATTAGTTGCATTCTTATATTCTAATAATGATGCAGTTGCTTCAAATCCTTCACCTGTAACATCACTAGGAACTGTAACACCATTAGTCATCTTTTGAGTGCCTTTATCAACACTTCCTTCAAATGCACGTGATTTAACAGTGAAAGAATGTCCAACTTTAAATCCATTAGCAGTTTGATCTTCAGGAATAACAGGAGCAGTATATTCAAGTAATTCAACTGTCATATTACCCATATAAATATTGAATTTGCTATTACCATTAGGATAGAAATTAATGCAATCATCTCCAGATTTTAAAACATATTCAAATGAAATACTCTTAATATTTCCTTCAATATCCTTCTTATCAAATTTATCAATAGTACCAGTTTGCTTGCCACCTGCCATTGGTAAAACTAAGAAACTATTATCATTAACACAGTAATATCTATAAGAAATTTTTAATTTCATTCCAGCAACTAAGTTAGTAGAATTTAAACCTTCGAACATGTGTCCATCTTGTCCAGTTAAATGCATAATATTAGTTCCAAAACCTTCTTTACCTTTAATAGCGTTTTTAATTGTTTCGTCTTCAATATTATCAATAGCTAAAGTTTCACCTTGACCAAAAGTACTTCCTTTTTCTTTCCAGTCAAATGTAAATCCACCACTAGCTTTTAATTGATCAGCAGTTGGAACGACTTTTGTAAATGAAGTAACATCAGTTGATGTAATTTGGAAATTATCAACAGCAATTCTACATGGACTATCATTTGAAGGGAATCTAAAGAAGAAGAATCCAGCATTTTTTGTAGTAGGATATGTAGTTTCAGTAAATTTATGTTTAAAATGAACTACTCCATCGCTTGCTTTCTTTCCACTAGCAAATTGTACATTAGTACCATCGAAGTCATCATATCTTAATCCAAAATAAACATCATTTACATTATCAGCTTCAATAATTTTGAAATCGAATTCAACTGTGTAATTTTTAGATTCGCCTCTTGGTAAAGAATCATTTAATGTAATATATAAAGCATTAAGAGCAGAACCAATTGTTTTATCAAAATCAATAATTAAAGAGTTACCAGAAATAGCATCGCTAGTTGCACTTAAATGAGCTGCGCCATTACTATCGCCAATAGTCTTATATAATGGAGATTTTGTTCCATGAGCAAAGTTTTCTTTAAATGTTTTACCAGCAGTTTTAATATTATCTAAAACATTATCTTCAGCAGTAACTTCAAAATTTTCTGCTGTAACTGGAGTAACATTAACTGTAAGAATTAATTCATCAGATTTTAATTCTTCGCCTTCACCTTCTTCAACATAATAAGAAAGTTTATGTTCGCCAGCAATTTTACTATTAAATTTAGTGAAATCGGCACTAACTGCCTTAGAATCTGTAGTATCTGCGACTTCTATTAAATTAGTAATATCGGTTTTTCCATCACCTGAAAGAGCTTTAATTTTTGGTAAAGCTAAATCAACACCAGCTTGAACTGTGAATGTAGTTTCACCTTCATAAACTAATTTAGGATCAACTTTTGGTAAAGCTTCAACAGTTAATTTAACTGTATCTTGTTTATTACCATCTTTAGTAGTAACAGTAATGTCTACTTGTCCTTCACTAATAGCAGTAATAACAGTTCCTTCAACTTTAGCAATCTTTTCATCAGCAGATTTTAATTCATACTCTTTATTAGTAGCATTTTCTGGACTAACTGCGATTGTTGCATTAACAGTTTCACCAACTTTGATTGTAGTTTTATCTAATGTTAATTTTACACTACTAACACTAACTGTAGCTTCAACAACTGTTAAAGTAGCACTACTTGTTTTATTTCCATCTTTAGTAGTAACTTTAATTTCAGTTGTACCTTTTCCAATAGCAGTAATTGTATCACCACTAACTGTAGCAACCTTAGTATCACTTGAAGTGATAGTATATTCTTTATTAGTTGCGTCTTCTGGAGTAATAGTAACTTTAGCTTTTGTAGTTTCACCAACTTTAATAGTTGCACTTTCTAAAGCTATTTTAACATCAGTTACATTTACATCCTTTTGTGCTGAATTATCACAACTTGTAACTGTTGTAACAACTCCTCCAAGCGTTAATAATGATGCTAACGCTACGATTGGAATAAATTTCTTTTTCATATTGTCCTCCTAAAATTTTATTCACATTTTTATTTCAATAGATTTCTCTATTAGTTAATTATTTAAATAAATATTGTGGCATTCTTGCAGTTGAAGTCTTATTATTTTCAACATTATGAGCAACGTTAGATGCTTGAATTCTCTTTCTAGAATCTCTTTCTGCATCACCAACAATAATTGCCATATTTATACGTTTATTATTATCAATAGACTCTTTAAATTCTGGAACCATAGTGAAAGGATATTTAATTTCACCACTATAACCATTACTAGTTTTAATAAGTTTGCATTCTAATAAATCTTTATTATCAACATATTTTGAATTACTTCTAACTTTAGCAATTGTATTGTAATTAGTTGTGGTCCAAGTAGGAGCAAATGCAGTTTGAATAACTCCACCTTCTTCTTTATAAACTTGTAAATCAGCAGAAGGCATATTAGTAATAGTAGAAGCTAAAACTTCAACACAATCACCCATCCAGAAATCATTAATAGATCTACAATCTAATTTATCATCAAAGATATCAAATCCAATATAAATACCAGTATCGTCCCAAGTCATCATTAATTTCTTAACTTCAAACGTAGGATCTAATTGAGCTTTAGTCCATTCATTACCTAAAGCATCGGTATAACCTCTAATTTCAATATCAGTAGCACCAACATTGCTCCATTCATCGATATTTCCATCAATTGTAATATTTCCAGTAGCTTTACTAATATCAACTTCAGGACCAACATCATCAATAACTTGGAATTCAATTGATTTATTATCAACTAAATTAATACCATCTTTACTAGTAGTTCCTTGAGGAATAATTCCACTTAAACCTTTAGTTAAATTATATTGATTATAATTACCTTGAATCGTAATATCACTAGCATTAGATAAACTAAATATACAGTTATAAGCTTCTCCATTAGGTTGAGATGAACTTACATCATAGAATAAATTATCTTTAACTATAGAATCGCCTACACCTCTAAGAGAAATAGCACTATTTCCATTATTATAGAAATAATTATTTTCAATAGTTGCACCTTTTATAGTTCCATTAGGAGCTACTGCTCCATTTTTAGCAATTGCAAATATTGAAACATCTCCATATAAAGTACCACCAGTTAAATAATTATTAGATATAAATTTATTATTTCTAATAGTTATATCTTGAGGTAAAGTTGCTTCATTAAATTTATCCATAGCAGTACCTGCTTGAATAGATCCATGACCAACATTTTGGAATGTATTATTTTCAATAATAGCATTAGGAACTTGAACTAAAATACCTCTATTTCTTTTATTTCTAACGATATTATTTTTAAAAGTAAACAGTGGAGTATCATAAAGGAAAGTAACTCTAGAAGCATTCCAAGTATTATAATTTCTAATTCTTTCTTTAACAGTGACAAGCATCTTGCCACTTTCTTCTTTAGCACTTACTACTGTATAAGTTCCATGTCCTTCAAAACTTTCTTCTTCATAAATTTGAATCTTATCACCTTCTTTAGGAAGATTCATTGAAGTAGTAATTCTAGAGAAAGTAAATACTTTATTTAAAGTATCGCAATCATCAACTTTATAATAATAACCATGCTTAATATTTAAAGCATCATCATGAGAATATTCAATAATAGAATTAGTAACTTTAACTTCACCTTTCATCATTGAAAAATGTAAAGCATCAGCACAACTAGTCATTAAATTAGATGTTCCTTCTTCAACAACTAAATTATATTTATTTAAATAGAAATTATTAACATAACCACAAGTTAAACCCATACCATAAGCATGATTCATTGTGATAGAATCAACATAAATATTTTCACAATTATCAATAGCAATACCTGAAACATCATATTGAGCAAATTGTAAAGTAGCTAAAGTACCAATTTGAGATTCAACAATACTATTTGTAAATGTAATAGTAGCAACATATTGATCATTAACTAACTTAATATCAGTAGCTTTAAATCCATCAACAACTAAATTACCATTTTGAATAGGAGTCTTAGTAGCTTTATGGAATTCTAAATAGCTTCTTAATTTCTTATTAGTTTTAATAACTCTACTAATAGTTTCATTAAATTCTTTATTGATCTTAACTACTACTTTTCTATTATCAACATCAAAAGATTCAATTGTGCCTGTAACATTAGCAGGAACTTCTTGAGTAAATCTAACATTATATAAAGATAAATTAGTACAATTTGTAATAGTTAAATAACCTTTATAATTTAAATCATTAATCTTTATATTAATAATAGTATCATTACCTTCAATAGTAACATTTTTTAATCCATCAAGAATAAATGCTCTAGTAGTAGTAACACTAGTTGTATCAACATCAACTTTACCTTTAGGTAATTTAATTTTACTAGTTTTACCTTCATCACCATATTTTTTAGCTAAATAAATAGCAGCTTGGATACTATTTAAATTATTAATTTCAGTAGCACTACTAATGACACTTTTAATTTCTTCTAAAGTTAATTTAGTAACATCAATTACTTTATCATAAGTGTCATCAGCTTTACTTCCATAATATACTTCACTAGCTTCATCAATATTAACACCAATTTTATCTTGATCTTTAACACCAAATTTATCACTAGTAGCAACTTTACTTTGATAAGGTGTGTCATAAAGAGCTTCACCTAATTCATTAGCATTAGTAGCATATGAATAATTCTCTTTAATAATTTTAAGAGCTATAGAACTTTCTTTATTACCATCTTTAGTAATAACTTTTAAAGTAACATTACCTTCTTTAATAGCAGTTACTAATCCAGTTGTAGAAATAGTAGCTATATTATCATCACTACTAAAATAAGTAACTTCTTGATTAGTAGCATCACTAGGACTAATTTTAGTATTTAACTGAAGAGTTTTACCGACATTTAAATAATTAACATTACTAGTTAAACTAACTGATTCAACTGATATTTCTTTCTTATCAATTGGATCATTTCCTTTATTACAACTAACTAAATTAGCACCTAAAGTAGTAAAAATTAAAGCACTACTAAGTAAAATAAGATTTGTTTTTCTTTTCATATTATATAACTCCTTTGATTGTGTTATTTTCTTTAATTAAATTGTTATTATTACCACCATCTCTAACATAATTAAAACCAGATATATTTCCACTAAAATAAGAAACATTATCTTTAATAGTTACATTATCACCATGATGGACATAGCAAGAATAAGTACGACTATTGCTATTAAATTCAAAATTATTATGAACATTTATATTACCAACACCATATAAAGCTAAGGTATTACCAACACTCTTATAGAAGAAATTATTATAAACATCACAATCTTTTAATGTATTATTGCTAGCATTAGATGGACCTTTACTACCATAAGTAAATATTTGAATATCATCCCAACATTTTAAGAATTTATTATTAAATATTTTTACATTCTTAGGAACGATTGCTTCTTTAAAGACATCATCAACACCTAATACTTGAATTGCACCCATATTAACATTTAAGAAAGTACAATTACTAATAATAGAATCTCTACCTTGTAATAAAATACCTCTATTTCTTTTATTTTTAATAACACTATTAGTTAAACTAACTCTAGTAGCTTTAGTAGCATTACCTAAATTATAACCAGTATAATTTTTACTACCTCTATTAGGAACTTTTTTATCTAAAGTTAAATCAAAATTAGATCCAATTTTACTTACTTTTTCTACTTTATAAGTATCTTTATAACTCATATCTTCTGGATTATAAATTTCTACTTCATCTCCTACATCAAAACTAATAGCAACTTCAGTTTGAGTTTGACTAACAGAAACTACTTTATCTTCAATATTAGTTATTTTTGTATAGAAAGTTTTAACATTGATTGCATCATCATGACTTCCTTCAAGAATACAATTACTAAATTTAGCAACACCTTCTAAATTACAAGTATGTAATATATCAGCAGTACAAGTAAGTAATCTATTTGTGCCTTCTTCTCTAATAAATTTAACTCTATTTAAATAAATATTTTTGCCATTATCAGTCCTTAGACCCATTCCACCAACAGTATAAGTGGTGATATTTTCCATGAACGTATCGGTACAATTTTGATAATGGAAACCAAAACTTTCATAAACTTGGAATCCTACAGAAACTATAGTTCCTTTTTTAGGAGTAACATATTTACAATAAGGAAAATTCTTTTTTAAAGTAACTCTTAATAATTTAGTAGAACTATCATAAGTTAAATCAGTTAAACCAGTACTTCCAGCATTATAAAATAAATTACCACTTCTATTAGGAACATAAGTTTGATATTCTTCATCAAAATAATATTCAGCATAACTTCCAGTTCTTTTTAAATAATATTTTTGATAAGTTTCATTACTTAAATCATATTCTTCATCTGGACTAACATAAATATAAGCATAATTATCATCTTCTTTAGAACTCATTATAGCTCCTGTAATAGTAGGAGATGGATTAATATCAAATATAATATTATTTAAATGAAGATTAGAACATCCACTAGCTTTAATAAATCCAACCCAACCAGTATAAATAAATTTAGTACCTTCTTCTCCAACTAAATAAACATTATTTAAATTATTAGCTAAGATAGTAGAACTCATATAATAAGTTCCTTTTTCAAATTTAATAATTTTTACACCTTCAACATCTACTAAACTATTTAATAAAATAGTTAAATTACCAGCATTATTATCACCAGTTAAAGTTATATTATAATCTTTAGCATTATATATAGTTCCTTCAGTTGGTACTTTATATAATTCTTCATTTTCTAATAAATCTTGATCAACACCAACATTATTTTCTTCACTTAATCCCCATGAAGTTGATGTTGGATATTCATCACGTTTATATTCATCTTTATATAAATTCTTTAAATATTCTTTATCAGCCACAACGTTTTTCCTTTCTAAGATTAATAAAGAAACTGTGTCTTTATAATTACCATCATTAGTAATTACACTTATTTCAATATTTCCAGTCATTTTAGGAAATACAGTATTATCTTTTATTTCACAACTATTAATAGGATTAACTTCAAATCTATAAGATTGATCTTTAGCATCTGTTGGATTTATCTCAACATTTAAATTTGCTACTTCGTCAATATAAATAGATTCTTTATCACAAGTTAATTTAACACTTTCAACTTTAATTGCTTCTTCAATAGGTGGATTTTCATTAGTTTTATTTCCACAAGAAACTAAAGAACCTAGTGTTATTGATAAAAAAGTCTGCAAAACTAATACTTTTTTATTCATATTTATTTATACCTCTTAAGCATTGTGTTATAAATATCTTCTAATTTATTACCATTAAATTTCTTAATAGTAGATAAGTAACTTGTCCAATTACTATCATTATTTATGTCAATATTACCTTCAATGAAGCTAGCTTCATAATACGTAATTTGACTATCTAAACTTGCTTTAATAGTAGTAATTTCTTCATATTCTTTACTAGTAAATTTATATTCTTGAGGTTCTGGTGTCTTTAAATAAGGAGTATAAATTTCAGATTGTTCATTTAATTTAGTAATAACTTTATCATTCATTTTACCTACAAAATCATTACTCCAATATAAGGCACTAGCACTACCAACATTAGGAGTAATAGTTGCTCGATATTCTTCTTGATTACCAGTAAATGAACTAGGTACATTAAATGTCCAACTTGTATGAGCTTCATCATCCCAAGTCCAATCTTCATTTTCTACACCATAAGATATTAATTGAGTTCCAAGTTCACTATACATAATATCTAATAATCTAGCGACTTCTCTTTTATAAATAGATTTCGTAGGAATAGTAGCACCATCAGCTCTAAAATAGCCTAAACCTAATTGTTTTAAAGGTCCATTATAAGAAGATGAAGTTAAAGGACCAACTGTAACATATTCTTCATCATAAGTATATTTACTACCATCATCTTTAAAATTATTAGGATCTTCTTTTTGAGAAGTAATTAAATAAGGAGCAGCAGCAACAAATGAACCTAATATTTTACCATTAGCAGCCATTGTAGTATCTGTTTTATTAGCTGAAGTATTTTTATCAATTAATCCAGCATTCCACATACTATTAGCAGTCTTTAAATATTTCTTATAAGCTTCAGTAATACAAACAAAAGTAAATTTAGAACCATCATCTTCTATTTCCATACCATTAGTTACATAACCGTAACTTTGTAATATGAAATTTCTAAAATATTCATATTGTTTACTAGAAACTGGAATTTCATTATCACTACGACCATCATTATTAGCATCATAATTTTTAAAATCAGTTAAAATACCAACGTAATCATCGATAGTTTTTATCTTACTAGCATCATCAATATTATGAGTTTTAGCATAACTTTTTGGATATCCGTTATAAACATTTTTAATCCAAACATTATTAATAAACATCTTATAAGTTAGGTCTCTAGCTACATCTTTAGCACTTAAAGAACAATACATTAAACCATTAGATAAAGTAGCAGTCTTTTTAGCATCTTCTTTAGATCTATCAATATTGAAATTATTATCTAATAATTTCTTATAATTAGGCATATAGTTATCAATTAAAGAACCTACTTCACCAGTAGTATCTTTATAACCTACTTTATTAAAAGGAGTTAATGCATCAAAATTATTCTCAGCATATTGAACTTGTTCAGCTATAGGATTATTAAATAAGAATAAATCAGGAGTATTTTTAGGATTAGACCAAACAGCAGCACGTTGATTGTTATAAGCACTAGTATCAGGAGTAGTAAATTTAAAATTAATATTAGTAATCTTACTTAAATATTTAAACATCTTTTGATCTTTATATTCAGGATTACCACTACTTTTTGGTGCAAATATATGAATAGTAATCGGATCTTTAACTATTTGATAAGGATTTTCACTAGTTCCATTAGGTAAAAAATTATCTAAATTATAATCAACAGTTTTATTACCACAACTAACTAAACAACCACCAATTAATGCAAATAATGATAAAAATAAAGTACTCTTTTTCATAAATATCTCCTT
This sequence comes from uncultured Bacilli bacterium, assembly GCA_934168325.1. Taxonomy (GTDB): domain Bacteria; phylum Bacillota_I; class Bacilli_A; order RFN20; family CAG-826; genus Onthovivens. Next base: position 10,100 of record CAKPNG010000011.1, on the reverse strand, counting down.
AACCTTTAACTCCTCCCATAACAACACCTTTTTCAAAGTATTTTTGGAAGAATGGATATATAACAAGTAATGGAAGTGAACTAATTACAATAGTGACATATTTTAATTGTTCAGCTTTATTAGGATCTCCATTACCTAATGATGAATTATTTGAAACTAACATATCTTGTAATACTCTTTGAAGTGGATATAAATTAGTTGATTGAACATAAAGTAAGGAATTAAAATAACTATTCCAATAACCAACAATTGCATATAAAACCATAACAAAGATAATAGGTCTACAAAGTGGTAATATAATCTTTAAGAATATTTGGAAATCACCACATCCATCAATTCGAGCAGCTTCTTGTAATTCACCTGGAATTGATGTCGACATATAAGTTCTTATAACAATAATATTAAATACACTAACACAACCTGGAATTATAATAGCCCACATTGTATCGAGCATATTTAAATTTGAAATTAATAAATAAGTAGGTATCATGCCACCACTTATAAACATAGTTAAAGTTAAGAAAATATTTAAAAACTTTCTACCTTTAAAATCTTTTCTACTAAGAGGATAAGCACATAACATTTGAAGACTTACTTGAATAATAGTTCCTAAGAATGTATAAAGTAAAGAATTTAAAAATCCTCTCATTAAACTATCTTCTTTAAAGATATCTTTATAACCATCTAAAGTAAAACCAACTGGAATTAATCCTACTTCTCCTGCAACTACACTATCAGGACTAGAAAAACTACAAGCTAAAACATTAATTAATGGAATTAAGAAAAGTAAAGCAATTAATAACATAATAACTGTTATTACTACATCAAATACTTTATCTTTATTAACTCTTCTACTAAACCTTACCATAATGAATTATCACTCACTTTCTTTGAAATAAAGTTTGCACTTACTAAAATAATGATATTAATAACACTATTAAATAAACCAATTGCAGTTGCATAACTATATTGAGGAATTCCACCATAAGTAGGGAATGAAACTCGATAAACATAAGTAGAAATAATTTCACTACTAACACTATTTCCAGCTGTATACATCAAATATACTTTTTCAAAACCAACATTAAGAATATTACCAATAGACATAATTAACATAATAATTGCTAAAGGAACAATTGAAGGGAAATTGACTGCAAATATTCTTCTAAATCTACCAGCACCATCAATTTTTGCTGCATCATGAAGATTAGGATCAACATTTGCTAAACTACCCATATAAACAATTGACCACCATCCTAAACCTTGCCATAATCCACTAATAACATAGATTGAAGCAAAAGCTTTTGGATTAGTCATTGCACTAGTTGAATCAAATCCAAGACTAACTAACATTTTAGTTAATACACCAGTATCAGCTCTAAATAAGATAAATAAGATACCAACTAAAACAACAGTAGAAATAAAATAAGGTGCATACATTATTATTTGAACTGTCTTTTTTGCCCATTTATATTTAACTTCATTTAAAAATAAAGCATATATAATAGGTAAAGTTGAATTGAATATAATACTTAAAATACTTAAAACTAATGTATTTTTAACTAATGTCCAGAAATTAGGCGATGTAACGAATGTATAAAAATATTTAAATCCATTCATACTAGTCCATGGACTTCCCCATATACCTTGAATTGCATTATAATCTTTAAAAGAAATTATAAGACCTTCTAATGGCATATAATGGAATATAAATACATATATTACTGTTGGTAAAGCCATTAAAAATAAAGTTAATCCCCATTTAGACCATAAGCTTCTTGGTTTAGGTTTTCTGATTAATTCTTCTTTTGAAAAGTTAAACTCTTTTTCTTTAATATTTGTCATAACTACCTGTAAGCGCTTTCATTATAATAATTCTATTATTCTATGAGAATAAATAATCTAATATAAAATATATACTTTTTTGACATTTTGATTTATTATATAAATATGAAAATTGATCAAAAAAACGAAGTTTTTACTAAAGACGTGTACTATAGCTATTTATCTAATTCAATTGATTTTTCAATCAATCCTCTTGTTGTAGGCTTTGAAAAATGTCGACCAATAAAGCAAGAAATTGTCTCAAATAAAACCTGCTATATTATTCACTATGTATTAAGTGGTGAAGGAACTTTAACCTTCAAAAATAAAACTTATAATATTACTAAAAATAATTTATTTATATTACCTCCACATTCTAATGCTTCTTATAAGCAAAGTAGAAACAACCCATGGAGCTATATTTGGATTGAACTTAATGGTATATCTATGAAATCTTTCCTAGATAAAATACAATTTGATAGTGACAACTTCATGTATCATGATAATGATAAATTATATTTAAAAAATTGTCTAATAAATATGATTCTTGATGATGATAAAGCCACTTTAAAAAGCGAATACTACGTTATTCTCGGTTATATTTTTAAAATTTTCTCTTTTTTAATAAAATATTATCCTAAGGAAGTTGAGAATTATTCTTCAAAACAAGAGATAGTTGTTCATAAAATTTGTGAGTATTTAGAAAGAAAATTTGATGATCCAAATATCAATTTAGATGAGATAGCAAAAAAGTTTTATTTCACTCAATCTTATTTAACTAGACTATTTAAAAAAGAAACAGGAATTACTCCCATTCAATATATCGATGAATTAAGAATGAAAAAAGCTATTGAATTATTAAGTCATAAAACTTTTACAATTGAACAAATTGCAGAGACTTTAGGATATAGTAATCAATTTTATTTTACTAAAAGATTTAAAAAATATTATGGTATGCCACCGTCAAAATATAAACAAAAAAATCTAGTAGATTTATAAAATTTATTCTTTTTTGTCTTCTATATTTTCTTCATCTTTTATATCATTTATTGCTTTTTCTCTTTCAGTATTATTAAAGCTAGATGAATCGAAATAAGGTTTATCTTCAATTATAATATTTTTAGTTTCTTCTTTTATTTCTTCTTTTATAATAGCTGGTTCTTGATAATGATCTAAATCAATTATTTTAGTTCTACTAGATAATTCAGTTAATGTTTGTTTATTTTTATTAGATATTAATAAGAATAAATTAATAATAGGTATTATTAAAAATAAAGTAGATATATTAAATAAAGATAAGTTGAAATTACCAATACTAAATATAGGAAATAACCATCCAGAATTAACTCCACTAGCAAAGAAATTAGATATAACCATAATAGGAAAATAAGAAATAAATAATAAAATAGTTCTTATTATTATTTCTTTTTTACTAATATCTAATCCTTCTTGATTAATAACATATCCTTTAAATAATTTTAATCCAACAGTTCTTCCATTTTTAATAAATATAATAGGTAAAACAATACCTAAAATAAATGTAATTACATAAATTAAAATACTACTAACATCAATTGTAATAGCACATTCTCTATATAATTTCATATATGGCTTATAACTAGATTGATATCGATCACTTTTAAATAATAAAGTAGCAGCTTCATTAAATACTTCTTTATATTGACTAGCTAAATAATTATAAGATTTTAAACCTAAATCTCCACCTTCATTATTAACAATATACATTAATAAAGTATGAGCATAATCAAGTTTTAAACTAGGAAGTAAAGAATCGTCCCCTTCATAATAATTCCATTCAGCACCTAAAGAATGATTCTTTAATACTTTTTTATAATTACTAATATAAGTATCACCACTAGCTAAAGTTAAAATATTATTATTTTCATTATATTTTTTAGCATATGTTGTATAAAAAGTAGCTAAATAATCATTAGTAAAACTAGCACTACTTACATTATATTTATCTTTATATTCATAAGGACTATCTTCTTTAGCAATAAATTTATTATCCCATTCAGTCTTATTTAAATCATAAGTATACATAATATTACTTATTGCGTAACGAATAAATAAATCTTCTTGGTCTATAGGAATTTCATAATTTTTAAGTCCATTATTATCTACTTTATATTCATATAATTTAGCTTCTTCACATATTTCATACATATTAATTCGATATTGATCAATATCATGAATTTTCTTTTGATAAGATGGAATATTTTGAATAATAGCATTACTAGCAAATAATAAGCATATTGAAATAAGAACAAGAATTAATCCATCAATTAAAGAAGCAAATATTCTTTTTGATGTAAATAATAATCCTTGATTACGATATTTTGAGATAAATGATTTTTCCATTAATTAATTAAACTACAATATAATTTTAGTAGAAACTGCATCAAATATATGAGCTTTAGATAAATCTAATACTAATTTTATATTCTCCTCTTGATTAATAATACGTTTTGCTGCGATTTTTGCAACTAAATCTTCATTATCAAAATCAACGTGAACAAAATATTCATGACCTAAAAGTTCTGCAACATTTACTTTACCATCAATAACTTCAGATAATTTACCATCAGTAAATGCTTTATTTTCTTCATAAATATCTTCAGGTCTAATACCAAATACGACATCAAATTTATTATCTTTAATAAATTCTTCATATTTAATAATAGCATCTTCTAAGAAAGTTAATCTTTCATTAGATTTGGTAACATGTTCTAATTCATGTTCTAATTTTTCAATTTCAGTTTTATTTTTATCATTATTTTCTAATGTTTTAAGATGATTAATCTTTTCTATTAATAAATTTCTTTCAACAAAATTAACTAATAATTGTTCTTTTTCTTTCTTATAATTATCTAATTCAGTTTTATAGAATGATAAAGTCTTTTCTTTAGCTTCTTTTCCTAAATCAATCTTATAATTATTTTCAAACTTAATAACTCCATCACTAATTTGACCTTCTAATAAGTTCATAGCTGGACTACCAATAAATGTAGCAACAAATAAATTAGCAGGATGATTATAAATTTCGATTGGTGTACCAATTTGTTGAATATAACCTTTAGACATAACTACGATTCTAGTAGCCATTGTCATAGCTTCAGTTTGATCATGAGTAACATAGATTGTAGTAGCTTTTAATTGATTATGAAGTCTAATAATTTCACTTCTCATTTGAACACGAAGTTTAGCATCAAGATTACTTAAAGGTTCATCCATTAAAAATACTTTTGCGTTTCTAACAATTGCTCTTCCTAGAGCAACTCTTTGACATTGTCCACCACTAAGAGCTTTTGGTTTTCTATCTAAATATTCTCTAATTTGTAATATATCAGCAGCGTTTAAAACTCTTTCTCTAATTACTTCTTTTGGCAAATGTTTATTCTTATAAACATCAACTGGAGTAACTTTTAAATATTCAATTTTAGCCTTTATTTCTTCTAAATCCTTGTCAATCTCAGGTATTTTTTCAGATTCTGAGGTTTTGCAGTCTTCTTTAAATAAAAGTAAATTCTTATATTCTCTTTCTAAATCTTTAATTAAACCTTTATTAATTGCTTGTAAAGGTTTACCTTCTTTATCATATTGTAAAGTTGGAACTTTTCTAATTCTTAAACCAAAAGACATATTTCCGCTGACACTCATATGAGGATAAAGAGCATAGCTTTGGAAGACCATTGCGATATCTCTATTTTTTGGTTCTAAGTCATTAGCATAAACTCCATCAATATATAAATCACCAGCTGTAATATTTTCTAAGCCAGCAATCATTCTTAAAGTAGTAGATTTACCACAACCAGATGGACCAACAAAAACAATAAATTCATGTTTTTTAATTTCTAAATTAAAATCATAAACTGCTTGTACATGATTATCATATATTTTATTGATATGTTGTAAGGAAATAAAACTTCCTTTTGGAGCAATTTTTCTTTCTCTTTTATGTTTCTTTTCATAAGCGTTCATAGCATTATGAGCTCTTATACGTTGATCTTCTAAAGCTTTTGCTTTAATCTTTTCATCTTTCTTTTGTTCCTTAATTTTATTAAGTTCTTCTTTCCTTAAATCTTTATCCATAAAAAACTCCTAATCTTTTAAAGCGTCTTCATTTAATTTAACATTAAAATCTTTGGCTAAATCAATAAAATTTTGTGTTGTAATAGTTTGTCTTTTCTTTAATCCACCATTCATAGAGATAACTTTTACTAATATTTCAGCAGATTTTTCAACAGTATCTGCTAGTCCAAAAGTTAAATCAAATGTAGGACCAGTGACAAATAATCCATGATGTGCCCAAATAGCAACATTATATTTTTCCATTAATTTAGAAGTTGCGACAGCAATATCTTTACCACCAGGAACCATCCAAGGTACAACACCAACTCCTTCAGGGAAAACAACTGGACATTCAGTAGCCATTTCCCAAAGTTCTCTTGTAAATGCTTTATCTTCTAAAGGTAATACAAATGTTAAAGCAATAATATTTGTAGCATGACAATGATAAACAATTCTAAATTCGTCATTTGTTCTTCTTTTTACGACTTCAAGATTCATTAAATGTGAAGGAAGTTCACTTGTAGGTCTACCACCTTCAATTAATCCCCAAACAATTTTGAATTTACTACCTGTTTCATCTAATTTAATAATACAAATGTTACTTTCTGGAAATTCTTTAACATTCATCATGAATCTGCCACTACCTGTGACTAAAAAATATTCGTTTTTTAAAGTAGGTACAGTAGTTCCAATTTCTAACCAAGGTTTATCTTCATTTAAATTTTCTTTAATAGAAGCAATTTCTTCGTCTTTTATTCTATAAGAAAGGTTGCCACCATTTCTTTCATGCCATCCTTTTTTATAGCCATTATCACAAAGATTAATAAATTGTTTTACAAATAAAGCATCTAATACTTTCATAATTATCCTCTTTTACTTAAAACTTTATTTTCATAATCTTTAATTTCAGCAAGATATTCACTGCCAACAGGAATATTATTAATAAAGCAATAATAATCATAAACAATACCAAATGGCATAGATTTCATTTCTTCAGTAAGAACCATTCTGTCAGTATATTTCATATCTTTTTCTAATTCATTAATAGTATCAACTGGTTCAAGCATAGCTTTTAATAAAGCTTTTTGAGTTGATCTAATTCCAACTACCCAAGCAGCAATTCTATTAATAGAAGCATCAAAATAATCTAAACCAATTGAAGTTTTTTCAATTAAATTACTTCTTACTAAACTTCTAGCAATTTCGTTTAATTCATCATCAAATATAACAACATGGTCACTATCCCATCTTACTGGTCTAGAAACATGAAGTAATAAATGTGGAACATATAATAAAACACTACTTATCTTATCACTTATATATTCAGTTGGATGGAAATGTCCAGAATCAAGAGTTAAAGCAGTTTGATTTTTAGTAGCATAGCCTAAATAAAATTCATTACTTCCTACTGTATAAGATTCAACACCAATTCCAAAAACTTTAGATTCAACGCTATCAATGTTATATTTAGGATCAATCTTTTCTTCTAAAATTTTATCTAAACTATCTTCTAATCTCTTTCTTGGAGATAATCTATCGTATGGTATATCTTTCATTCCATCAGGAATCCAAATATTAGTAACACATGGGATTCCTAATTCTTTACCAAAATATTCGCCAATTTTTCTACTTCTTTTACAATGTTCAATCCAGAAGTTTCTTACTTTATCATCTGCACTTGATAAAGTAAATCCACTACTTGCCATTGGATGAGAAAAACATGTAGGGTTAAAATCTAATCCTAAATTATGTTCTTTTGCAAATTCTACCCATTTAGCAAAATGTTCAGGTTCTATTTGATCTAAATCTATTTTTTCATCAGTATCTGCATAAATTGCATGAAGATTTAAATTAAATTTACCTGGTACTAATTTTAAAACTTCAGTTATATCTTCTTTAAGTTCTTTTACATTACGTGCTCTTCCTGGATAATTACCAGTAGTTTGAATTCCACCACTTAAATCACTATTAAATAAAAAACCACGAACATCATCGCCTTGCCAACAATGCATAGAAATTCTAACATTTGCTAATCTTTCTAATGCCTTATCAGTATCAACACCTATCTTAGCGTATTCTTTTTTAGCTAATTCATATTCTTTTCTTAAGTCTCTCATAAAATATGTACTCCTTATATAAAGTCAATTTTATTATAATTTTATATACATTCTAATGCTAGAGTTTGACTGAATTTTGGAAATTAATCATAAATTTAATCAATTTAAGCAAACTTGAGCAAATTTTGTTTGAAAAAATACATATATATAATTAAATTATATATAGAGGTAACCATATGTATAACTTAGAAAGAGAAGATAAAATCATAAATATATTAAAAAAGCAAAATTCTATATCTGTTTTAGAATTATCCCAATTATTATTTGTATCAACTTCTACAATAAGAAGAGATTTAACAAATATGGAGAAAAAAGGTTTAGTTACCCGTACTTTTGGTGGTGTTTATCTAACAAAGAATACATTTAATAAGGAAACTCCTTTTAAATATAGAGAAGAAAGCAATGTTATAGAAAAAAGGAAATTATGTCAAAAAGTTTTACCTTTTATTAAAGATAATATGTCTCTATTTTTAGATAGTTCTACTACTGTTTTACAACTCGTTAATTATTTAAATAACTTTAAAAATTTAACTATTATTACTAACGGTTTTGAAATTACTAATGAAATTTTAAATAATACTAAACACGAAGTAATTTTAACTGGAGGAATTATTCAATCTAATTCTAATAGTTTATTAGGAACTATCACGAATACTACTTTAAGTAATCTTCATGCTGATTTAGCTATAATGAGTGCTACTGGAATTGATCTTCATTTTGGAATTAGCGAATCAACCCTAGATCAATCTGAAGCTAAAAAGATTATGAACAAGAATTCTGATATGTGTATTTATTTATTGGATAATACAAAATTTAATAAGAAAGGTATTAATAAAACATTAGACATTAAAGAAGTCGACATTATTATTACTAATAAATTACCAGAAAACGACTTTTTAAAATATTTTAAGCAAAACAATATAAACATAATTTATTAAAAAAAGCCTAATTTTGCAGGCTTTTTTGTCAAAAACGTATACTTTTAAGAAAAATATTAGATAAGGTTATTTAATTACATTTGTTGTTTCAATATCAAATACATGAGCTTTTTCAAGTCTTAAAGAAACATTAAATTCTTTTTGATTCTTTGAATCTATTTCTTTATTTGTCTTTAAGTTTAATGCTTGATTGTTGATAATTCCATAAATTATAGTTTCAGTTCCTAATAATTCACTAATTTCTGAACTTATAGTTAATACATTTTTTGTTTTATTGTTATCAACTAATAAAACATCTTCAGGTCTAATACCTAAAACTATATCTTTATTAATATAATCTTTTAATCTATCTATTAAAGCAGGTGTTAAATCAATAAATGTATCAGTTTCTATTGCTAATTCTTTAGAATTATCATCATCACATTCTACGATTTTATAAATCATAAAGCGCTTACCATCAAATTTACCTTTAATAAAATTCATAGCAGGAGCTCCAATAAATCCAGCAACAAAGATATTAATTGGATTATTATATAACTCTTTTGGTGTCCCAATTTGTTGTATCCTCCCATCTTTCATAACTACCATTCTATCAGCCATAGTCATAGCTTCAGTTTGATCGTGAGTAACATAAATTGTTGTTGCTCCAACTGTTTTATGAATTTTAGTAATTTCACTTCTCATTTGAACACGAAGTTTAGCATCTAAGTTACTTAAAGGTTCATCCATTAAAAATACTTTTGGATTTCTAACTATTGCTCTTCCAAGTGCAACACGTTGTCTTTGACCACCACTTAAAGCAGATGGTTTTCTTTTTAAATATGGTTTAAGACCTAATATCTCAGCAGCATATTGAACTTTCTCATCAATCTGTTCTTTAGGCATTTTTACCATCTTAAATTTATATGTAGAAGGAGTCTTTTCTAACTCTAAAATCTTTTCTTCATTTCTTTTAATTTCTTCGTTATTTTTAGAAATACCCTCTAAAAGTTCATCCTTTTTTAAGATTTTCTCTTTTCCTTTTTCAATATTTTTAATATTTTTTAAAGCAATGATTGTGTCCCTTTGTTGTAGGTCTCCCTAAAATTAAATACAATTAAGTATTACTTCCGAAAACCATATTTGCAAG
>CAKPNG010000010.1 GCA_934168325.1 uncultured Bacilli bacterium | reverse complement strand
CCTCTTTTTATTTCGCAAATTTAATTATAGGGTTCTTTTATTTTTTTATCGACCTACAAATATGAAACGCAAACAAATTATAATAATATAATTAATTATAATCAAAATAGTGTTATAATTTTTATAGATATATAATAATAAGGGGGAAATTATGAAAGAAATAAGAGTGTCAATAATAGACCGTAATACTTTAAAGTTATTAGAAGATGCTAAAGAAGGCGATGTTATTAATTTAGCTACTTTAACAACTATTGATAAAGATAATATAGATAAAATAATCGAAGATAATTATAAAGAAAAACTAAATTATGAATTATCTAGACAAGAAAAAGTTATAAAAGCAAACAATGATAAAATTATTTCAGAAAATGAACTTCAATTTAATCAAAAAATAGCAGAACTCAAGGAACAAATTAATAAATTAAATTACACTATTTCTTCATTAAATAAAGAAAAAGAAACTTCTATTCAATTAAAAGTAAAAGAATTAGAAACAAAAATAAATAAAGAAAATGAAGAAAACATTTTAAATTTAAAAGAGCAAATTAATAAATTAACTTTAGAATTAAAGAATCAATCTGAAGCTGATCATTTAAAATTTGATAATGAAAGAAAAGATTTAATTAATAAAAATAATTTAGATATTACAAATATTAAAAATGAATTTGCTAAATATAAGGAAACTAGTGAATTGACTCTTCAAAATAAATTATTAGAAAAAGATAATGATTATAAAAAAATAATTAACGATAAAGAAAAAGAGATAGAATTATTAAAATTACAAAAAACACATTTGGGTACTAAAGAATTAGGCGAAGATTTAGAAAAATGGTGTAATAGTGAATATGATAATTACGCAACATCTGGCTTTGAAAATGCTAAATGGTATAAAGATAATATATCCATTAAAGAAGATGATGAATTAAAAGGTACTAAAGCTGATTATATTTTTGAAGTCTATTCAGATAGCAACTTTAAAAAAGAAAATTTATTAACAAGTGTCTGTTGTGAAATTAAAAATGAAGGCATCGATAGTAAATATAAGAAGAAAAATAGCGATCATTACGATAAATTAGATAAAGATAGAAAGAAGAAAAATTGTGAATACGCTTTATTAATTTCAACTTTAGAATTAGATAATAATAATGATGCTCCAATTAAAAAAGTTCAAGGTTATGAAAAAATGTATTTAGTTAGACCACAATATTTCATATCATTCTTATCTCTTTTATATAGTTTATGTAATAAATATGCTGATATTTTAAAAACTAATAATGAGAAATTTACTGAATTTGTAAATAGAAGAGATTTAGAAGATTTATTTGACTCACTTAAAAATACGTATATTGAAAAGCCATTAATAAAATTAGAAAACGATGTAAAAGAAGCTTATAATAATTCACTTAAAATTGAATCATTCAATAATAGAAATAAAGAAATATTAAATGGATTAATTTTTACTGATATTCAAACTATTAAAGATAAGATTTTAAAATTTGACATAAGAAAAATAGGTAAAAAACTTGATAAACTTGATTCCTAAATTTAAATAATTTACTAATTAGCTCGAATAATAAAATAATTCAAAAATTAGCAATCAATACTTGCAAGTGCTAAAAAATGTTGTAGAATATATTTAGCACTTAATAAATAAAAGTGCTAATGGAGGTTTATTTTATGGAAACAAAAGAATTTGAAGCCGAATCGAAGCAATTATTAAATTTAATGATTAATTCAATTTATTCTAATAAAGAAATTTTCTTAAGAGAATTAATCTCAAATGCAAGTGATGCTATCGATAAATATAAATATATATCTTTAACTAGTGATGGAAAATACCAAAACAAAACTGAATATGCTATCAATTTATCAATCGATAAAGATAATAAATCTTTAACAATATCAGATAATGGTGTTGGTATGAATCACGATGATATCGTTAATAATTTAGGTACTATCGCAAAAAGTGGTTCTAAGGATTTCTTAACTAAATTTAAAGAAAGTAAAGATGCTGAAGATTTAAATATTATTGGACAATTTGGTGTTGGCTTTTATAGTGCTTTCATGGTAAGCAAGAAAGTAGAAGTTATTACTAAAAAATATGATTCTGATAAAGCTTATAAATTTACTAGCGATGGTGAATCTACTTATACAATTGAAGAAGTAGATAGAGACGAATCAGGTACTACCATCACTATTTATTTAAAAGATGATACTAATGAAGAAAATTATTCAAAATATTTAGAATATTACGAAATCGAAGATTTAGTTAAAAAATATAGTGATTATATTCGTTATCCTATTAAATTATTAGAAATCGAAAAGAAGCCTAAATTAGTTGAAAATGGTAAAGAAATTAAAGATGAATTTACTGAAGAAAAAGTTGTTAAAACTTTAAATTCTATGATTCCTTTATGGAAAAAGAGTAAAAAAGAAGTAACAACTGAAGCAATGAATGAATTTTATAAGAATAATTTCTATGATAGTGAAGATCCTTTATTATCTATTTATATAAATGTTGAAGGATTAATCTCTTATAGCGGATTAGTATTCATTCCATCTCATGCACCATATGATTTATATAGTGAAAATTATGAAAAAGGATTAACTTTATATTCAAAAGGTGTATTTATTAAATCTAAATGTAAAGAATTAGTCCCAGATTATTTAAAATTTATTAAAGGTTTAATTGATAGTAGTGATTTGAATTTAAATATTTCTAGAGAAATGTTACAAGAATCTGCTAAATTGAACAAAATTAGAGATAATGTTGAAAATAAAGTTATCAGTAATTTGAAAGAATTAAAAGATAATGACTTTGAAAAATATAGCAAATTCTTCGATATTTACGGAAGTTATATTAAATTTGGATTATATACATCTTTTGGTGCTAAAAAGGATTTACTTTCAGACTTATTAGTTTATAAGACTCTTGAAGATAGTAATAAATATTTATCTTTAAAAGCTTATAAAGATACGATGAAAGAAGGACAAAAATATATTTATTATGCTACAGGAAATAATGTTGATGAAATTAAATTATTACCTGAACTTGAAGCTTATAAAAAGAAAGGTATTAATGTCTTATTATGTACCGATAATATTGATGAATTCACTTTAATGGCTATTAGAGATTATGACAAAGTCGAATTTAGAAATATTTCTAGCGAAAGTAAAGATGAATTATCAGATGAAGAGAAAAATAAGATTGATACTTTAAATAGTGAAAATAAAGAATTATTAGATAACATGCAAGAAGCATTAAAAGGCAAAGTTGATGAAGTTAGCTTTTCTACAAAATTAGTTGATTCTCCTGTTTGTATTTCTACGAAAGAAGGATTATCACTAAAGATGGAAAAAGTAATTAATGACTTACCTAATAATGGTGAAGATCAAGTAAAAGCTAAAAAAGTATTAGAAATTAATCCTGACCACGATTTATTTAAAGCTATTAAAGAATTAAGTTCTAATAAAGAAGAATTAAGTGATTATGCAAATTTACTTTATGATGAAGCAATGTTATTAGAAGGCTATGAAGTCAAAAATAAAGAAGACTTTGCTAAGACACTTAATAAGATAATTCTTAAATCAATTTCGAAAAAATAGTGGAGATTAGTAGACTTTCCCATAAAAAGAGCTAGTTTTGCAATACCTAGTTCTTTTATTTTTATAAATTTTCTTTGTTATTATAATTATATAAATAAGAATAATAGATTAAACATATTAAAAAAGTACGATGCAATCATTAAAAAAAGCATACGCCTATTTATTTATTTTTTTACAAAAAAACTTTAAAAATTACTATTTTTTTATAGCCAATAATATATAATTAAAGAAAAAGGAGTTTATAATATGAACTTAGCCAACAGAACTTTTGAAGGTGATGTTCCAAAACTTACAAAGTGGCTCTATACAACAAGTGGCGCTTTTAGAGATGCATCTTATCAATTTGTATCTTTATTTTTACTTGTTTTTGTCCAATTTTGTGGATTAGGAAACGTTACACCTTCTGAATATGTTCAAATGTATAGTGCAATAACAATTATTATAATTATATTGCGTATTTGGGATGGATTTAATGATCCAATTATGGGATTTATAATTGAAAAATGCCATTTTAAAACAGGAAAATATCGTCCTTGGATTTTTATTGGTGCAATTTCTAATTCAATTGTATGTATCTGTATGTTTTGGATACTTCCAACTGGGTGGGCCTATGTAGCTTGTTTTGCATTATTTTATTTTTTATGGGATTTCACTTATACAATGAATGATATAGCATTCTGGAGTGTCTTACCTAGTTTATCAAGTAACGAAAAAGTAAGAGCAAATTTAACAACATTATTATCGATATTTGTTTCAGTTGGTACTTTTGCTGTTGGTGGCATTGTTCCAATGCTAGCTAGTGGTAATCAAGAAATGACTTATAAAGTTACTGCTTTAGTAACATCTATTTTATTCTGTTTATCTCAAGTAATTCTTGTAATATTTATGAAAGAACGTAAAGTTTCTAATGTTATCGAGAAAAACGATGAAAAGATGAAATTTAAAGATATTTTTACTGTTATAGTTAAAAATGATCAATTAAGAGTTTCTATTATAGGAATTTTATTATATTACACTGGAAGTAGCGTTTTAGTTGCTGCTGGTCTAAATTATTTCTATTTTAATTTTGGATATGAAGTTGGTGGAAAATATCAATTTTATTTTACAATTGTATATGCTGCTGCTACCTTTATTGCTCAATTACTATATCCGTTATTTGTTAATAAATTGAAGATAAAAAGAATGAATTTATTTACAATTTGTTCTATTGTAACAATTGTTGCTTATGTAGGCTTATTTGTATATGTATTCTTCCCAAGTTATACTACATATTTCCCAATATTATGTATTTTTGCTTTTATAGCATTCTTTGGGCAAACAATTATTAGTTTAATTTTATATATTATGATTCAAGATACCATTGATTATAATGAATATAAATTTAATGAAAGAAGAGAATCTTCAATATTCTCATTAAGAGCTTTTACAGCTAAAATTGCTAGTAGTGTGCAACAATTAATTCTTTATATATTCTTAGCAAGTGCAAGTTTATTTACAATTTCAAATAAAATTGCAAACTTAGAAAGAGAATTTGTTGGTCAAAGCGATTATATTATTAGTGAAGCAAATAAATTAACTGGGCCACAAAATATTGAATTATGGCAAAGAATTGTATTTCAAGTTGGCTTCTGTATAGTGCCATTGGTGTTATTTATTTTAACTTTTATTATTATAAAAACTAAATATAAGTTAGATGAAAATGAACATTCTAGAATTGTTAAAGAAATAGAAAATAGAAAAAATGAAAATACCTCCTTATAAAGATAGAATTATTTATCAGATATATCCCTTAAGTTTTAAAGATTCTAATAATGATGGAATTGGTGATATTAACGGAATTATTAGTGAACTTCCTTATTTAAAGTCGCTTGGAATCGGCATTATTTGGTTATCTCCAATTTATGATTCTCCGATGAACGATAATGGTTATGATATTAGAGATTATTATAAAATTAATCCAATGTTTGGAACTATGAATGATTTTGATAATCTTATTAAAAAAGCTAATGAATTAGATATCAAGATTGTCATGGATTTAGTTATAAATCATACGTCAAATGAACATAAATGGTTTAAAGAAGCTTTATCAAATCCTAATTCTAAATATAGAAAATATTATATTTTTGAAAAAGGTAAAAATGGTAAAGTACCTAATAATTGGCAAAGTGCATTTAGTGGAACTTGTTGGGAAAAAGTTCCTAATGAAAAAGATATGTACTATATGCATCTATTTACAAAAGAGCAACCTGATTTAAATTATAAAAACGAAGAAGTCATTAAAGAAGTTGAAAATATTTTAGAATTTTATCTTAAAAAAGGTGTTTATGGCTTTAGATGTGATGTTATCAATCAAATTTATAAAACTAGTTTAAAGAATGGCAAGTTTAGATTATTTGGTCGTGGGAAAGAATATTATGAATCTCAACCTATGAACCATGTAATTTTAAAAAGACTTCAAGATGAAGTAATTACAAAATATGATTCTTTTTTTGTTGGTGAAACAAGTAGCGTTACTCCTGAAATTGGAAATATATTCTTAAAGAATGGCGAATTAAATATGTTTTTTGAATTTGAGCATTCACTTTGTGATGAAAATAAATTTTTGCCAATTTTAAAAAAGAAATTCAAACCTAAAAATTTGATTAAACCAATTTTTAAGTGGCAAGAAAGTGTACCATGGCTTGGAGTTTATTTAGAAAATCATGACCAAAGAAGAAGTGTATCAAGATATGGAAGTGATAAATATTATAAAGAAAGTGCAAAAGCTTTATCTTTATTCCTATTATCTTTAAAAGGCACAATCTTCATTTACGAAGGTGAAGAAATAGGAATGACTGATTATAAAGATTATTCATATGAAGATTTAAATGATTGTGCAAGTATATCAACTATTAATACAGCAATGAGATTATTACATTTATCAAGAGATAAAGTCTTTAAGATGATTAATGAAACAATAAATAGAGATCATGCTCGTTCACCAATGCAATGGGATAATAGTGATAATGCTGGCTTTAATAATGGAGCTAAAACTTGGTTAAAAGTTAATAAAAATTATAAAGATGGTATTAATGTAAAAGATGAATTAAATGATCCTAATTCTATATTAATTTTTTATAAAAAAATGATATCTTTTAGAAATGGTTCTGAAACATTAAAGTTTGGTGAATTTAAAAGAATTAAATCTAATAAGAACGTTGCTAAATTTATTAGGAAATATAAGGATTCTACTTTATTAATTATTGTCAATTTATCATCTAAAAATATTAAAGATAAGGACGTTGTTGATAAGAATGTTTTGATTAATACTGAAAGTAATATTTTAAGTGGCGAATTAAAACCATATCAAGGAATTATTAGAAAGATAGGCTAGTATGGGAATTAAATATTTTAAAAAAAGAAAGATCTTTCATCTCTATTCAAAAAGTTTTAGTTACTATATAGGGATTAATAAATTAGGTTATTTAATTCATTTATATAGTGGCAATTATTTAGGCGATATTGGAATAGAAAGAACAAATGAAAGATATATGGAAAGATATAGTTTTTTAGATTCTAATTTAAATAAAGAAGTTCAAGATGAAGACTATTATTTTTCTATAATTGCAAGTCAATTTGAATGTGCATCTTTTGGAAAAGGAGATAAAAGAAATTATTTTGCTAGATTTGAACGTGAAGATGGTATTGATATTACTAACTTTATTTTTAAAGATTATAAATTAGTGAAAGGTCCTATTTTTCCTACTGATTTACCGCATCCAAGATTTAAAGATAATGAAGCTAGTACATTAATAGTAGTTTTAAAGGATGAATTTAGTGATGTAATTTTAGAATTATATTATGTAATTTCAGAAAAATATGAGGTTTTAGCAAGGTTTTCAAAAATTTACAACAATTCTAATGAAAAAATTGTACTAAAAAGATTGTCTTCATTTGAATTGGATTTAAATAATAATAACTATGATATTCTTGCAATGCATGGAACATGGTCTAATGATAGACAAGTCGAAAAAATACCTTTAAATCATTCAATTACAAAAATAAGTGATAATCACGGTAGTAGAGGTTTTAATTATAATCCAAGTATTGCATTAGTAAATAAAGAAGCTAATTTAGATAATGGTGAAGTTATTGGATTATCTTTAATGTATAGTGGTGATTTTTCTTACGAAAGTAATGTTGATGAAATTGATCAAACTCGTATTATTTGTGGCATAAATGATGAAAATTTTGAATATAATTTAGAACCAAATGAATATTTTGTAACTCCTATTGGATTAATAACTTTTTCTAATTTAGGGATGAATAAAATAACTCAAACTTTCCATAAACTTTGTAAAGAAAGAATAATTCCAAATTATGATAAATTTAGAAATAGACCTATTCTATTAAATTCATGGGAAGCTTGTACTTTTGATTTTGATACTAATAAGATAATAAACTTTATTGATCAAGCTAAAAAATTAGATATTGAAATGGTAGTAATAGATGATGGATGGTTTGGAAATCGTAATGATGACACCTCATCTTTAGGAGATTGGAATGTCAATGAAAACAAAGTTGATTTGAAGAAAATTGTTGATTATTGCCATTCAATAAATATGAAAATTGGTTTATGGGTTGAACCAGAAATGATTTCTCCTAATAGTAATTTATTTAAAGAACATCCTGAGTTTTCTTTATATCCTAAAGAATATAAAAATCCTACTTTATTTAGACATCAATTAGTTTTAGATTTAGTAAATAAAAACGCTAGAGATTATGTTTTTAATGAACTCACTAATATTTTTGATAATTTAAAATTTGATTATGTAAAGTGGGACTTTAATAGATTTTTAACTGAAGGATATAGTGAAACTTTAAATAAAAATTCAAAACTTGAAACATATCATAAATTTGTATTAGGAACATATGATTTATTAAATAGATTTATTACACGTTATCCTGATATTCTTTTAGAAACTTGTGCTTCAGGTGGTGGGCGATTTGATTTTGGAATGTTATATTACTCACCTCAAATTTGGTGTAGTGATGAAACTGATATTACTCAAAGAGTTAATATACAGTATGCTACTAATTTATTTTATCCATTATCTTCAATTGGCGCTCATGTTTCTAATAGAAAAATAGGAACAATACAAGATAAAGCAATATTAGCTTTTTTTGGAACTTATGGATATGAACTTGATATTACAACTTTAAATGAAGAAGATAAGAATAAGATAAAAGAATTTAATAAATTATATAAAGAACATCATCAAGTAATTAATGATGGAATTTATTATTCTTTAAGTGATTCTTTTATTAGTAATTACGCTTCTTTTATGGCTATTACTGAAAATAGAAAAGAAGCTATTTTATTTTTCTTTAATTATAGAAAAGAAACAACTAAATCTCGCTTTATTAAGTTAAAAGGACTTGATGAAAGTAAATATTATTTTAATTCATTAACTAATGATATTTATAAAGGTTCTTTTTATATGAATGTTGGTATAAATTTAAGTGCTCCACTTGATGCTTTTACAACTGTTTTAGTTGTTTTAAAAGAAGTTGATCCAATTAAAACTAGTATTTATAAAGCAATGGTTCAAAATAAACCACAAAAAAGGACAAAATTATTATGATAGAATTCGATAAAAATTTAGTTAAAGATCCAGTAGCTATTAAAAATGGTGAAGAATTTAATTCTTATTTTGAGATATTAGACGAAAATAAAAATGATTTAAGAATATCTTTAAATGGCAAATGGAAAGTTTTTCATAGCGATAATTTAGATACAAATTTATTAGAAGAAAATTTTGATAATACAGATTTAAAAGAAGTTATATTACCTAATAATTTGGAATGTTTAGGAATTGAAATTCCTCAATATACCAATAGGATGTATCCTTTTGAAGGCTTAGAAAATCTTAAGATTGGAGAAGTTCCAACTAATAATAATGTAACTATTTTTCAGCGTGATTTTTTAATTAAGTCTGCTAATCTCGACTATTTTATCGAATTTAATGGTTTTATATCTTGTATTTATTTATATATAAATGGTCAATTTGTTGGGTTTAGTAATTTAAATTATGAAGTATCAAAATTTAAAATTAATGACTATATAAAAGAAGGAACTAATAGAATTAGTATAGTTTTATATAAGTATAGTTTTGCTACTTGGTATAATGATCAAGACTTATTTAGATTAACTGGTATTTTTAGAGATATTAATTTAATTGGTATTAATAAATATCATATCAAAGATATTCATAATAAATCCATATTAATGGAAGATTATAAAACTGGTTTATTTGATGTTGATATAAAAATTAATAATATTAAAGAAAATCTTAAATTGAGTGTTAATTTATTAACTAATAATAAATCTATATTTCATTCAACCTATGTATTAAATAAAGATTTTATTAATATAAAAAATAAAATTAATAATGTAGATGTATGGTCTGATGAAGAACCTAATTTATATAATTTAAGAATCCAATTAATAGATGGCAAGAAAGTAATTGAAGAATCTAATATTAAAGTTGGATTTAGGCGAATTGAAATAAGAAATGGAGTAATTTATTTAAATAATAATCGTTTATTAATTAAAGGTGTTAATAGACATGAATTTAATTGTGATACTGGTAGAGTAATAACTAAAAAGCAAATTGAAGAAGATTTGAAATTATTGAAAGCTAATAATTTTAATGCAGTAAGAACAAGTCATTATCCTAATATTCCATATTTTTATGATGTATGTGATGAATTAGGTTTAATTGTAATGGATGAAGCCTCTATCGAAACTCATGGAACTTGGGATCTTAGAGATTCTAGAAGTAAAGATAAAAATTTTGAATATAAAGTATTACCTGGTAGTGATGAAAAATATAAAGAATTTACTTTAGACAGAGTAAAAGCAATGTATGAAAGGGATAAAAATCACCCTTGTATTATCTTTTGGAGCTTAGGAAATGAAGCATATGCAGGAACAAATTTAGCAGAATGTTATAAATTTTTAAAAGAAAAAAATGATCAAAGAGTAATTTCTTATGAAGGTTGTTCTAACTTTTTAAAATATTCTTATATTTCCGATGTTATTGCTAGAATGTATACTAAGCCTAAAGACATTATTAAGTATTTAAAGAAGAATAAAACAAAACCATTTATATTAATTGAGTTTGCTCATTCGATGGGCAATTCAACTGGAAATTTCGATGAATATGTCAATCTATTCAATATGTTTGATAATTATCAAGGAGGTTTTATATGGGATTTTGTAGATCAAGGATTAAGAATTAATAATAAAATGTGCTATGGCGGAGATAATTATGATTATCCAAATGATAATAATTTCTGTGCTAATGGACTATTATTAGCTGATCGTTCTACAACTAGTAAAATGACCACAGTTAAATATTATTATCAACCTTTTAAATTCCAATTTGATAATGACGGTGTAACCATTTTCAATGATAATTTTATTAAAAACACTGCAAAACTTAAGTTTATTTATGAAATTTTAGAAAATGGATTAGTAATATTTACTAAAAGTTTTGAAGCTAATATATTAGCAAAAAGTTCTAAAAAAATAATTATAAATAAAGAAGTCTCTTATAAAGATAATATAGATTATGTAGAAAGAATTAGAGCAGTTTCAAAAGTAGATAATTCATGTCTAAAAGTAGGAGATGAAGTTGCTTTTGAACAAAACTTTATAAAAGGTGACTTATTTAAAAGTCAATATAAACCACAAATTAAAGGTGATAATAAGATTGAAATCTTTAAATCTTTAACTCATCTAACAGTTCAAGTAGATAATTTAAAAGTTATATTTAATGGTAACATTTCTAATATTGGTGGACTTGAAGCAATTTATTATGATAATAAGCAATATATGATGGAACCAATTTTCCCTACTTTATTTAGACCAAAAATAGATAATGATAATTTGATTAATAAGTATTTTACATCATTTTATTTTTCTAGTTCTTTCTATCCTTTCTTCAATCCTTTTTGGGGATTAAAAGTAATTGAAGAAAAAAAAGATTATGTAATAGTTAGAGTTAAATATAAGATGCTAAATGCTATTTTCTTTAGAAATTTTATTATTGATTATAAAATTACATCTAATAAAGAAATAATTGTGAATGCTAAATATAAAACTAATAAAATGTTACCACCACCAGATATTGTTGGTGTAAGAATTCCTATTAGAAAAGATTTTAAAGACTTCTACTATATAGGATTAGGTAAAGAAGATAATTATATTGATCGATATAAAGGTATTAAATTTGGTTATTATAATTCAAATGTAGATAAAGAATTCATTCCTTATTCAATACCTCAAGATTGTGGGAATCATTTAGGTAGTAAATTTATAAACATTCCAATGAATGGAAAGAATTTAAATTTCTATGCTTTAAATGATTCATTTGAATTTAAATATTTACCATATAATGAATTTGAAATTGAAGTTAAAAATAGAGTAGAAGAATTAATTGGTAATAAATTTAATTATTTAACAATTTCTAGTATTAGTAGAGGGGTTGGTGGAGATGATTCTTGGGGCGCACCAGCTCATAAAAAATATCGTTTAAAAACTAATAAAAAATATAATTTTGAATTTATGATTAAAATTGAAGACTAATTTTGTCTTTAAAAGTTTTATATACTTGATATTTGATAAATAAAAGCATAAACTTTCATATTTGGTGGAAGGTTATGGTAATTAAGAAATTTTTGCATGTAAAACAATTAGAAATGGATTTAACAAAAGGCAATTTATTTTGGAAATTTGCTCTTTTTGCCTTGCCACTTGCTTTAACTACTATATTACAATTACTTTACACAACAATTGACCTTTGGTGTGTTACTAAATATGGTGGTGGAAGTGTATCAATGAGTGCTGTTGGTTCAAATACTGCACTTATTAATCTTATTGTTACTGTATTTGTTAATATGTCGATGGGAGCTAATGTTGCTATATCTCAAGCTAAAGGTGCTAATGATAAAGAAAAAGCTTCAAAAGTTTTGCATACTTCTTTAATTTTATCCGTGTTTAGCGGGGTTATTGTTGGAATTGTAGGGTTTTTCTTATCAGGAGTTTTATTAAAAATGATGAATACTCCAATATCTTTATTAGATAAAGCAACTGATTATTTAAAGATTTATTTTATAGGATTACCTTTTTTAATGATATATAATTATGGCTCTCAAATTCTTAGAGCTTTAGGTGATAGTACTAAACCTTTATTGACTTTAATTGCCGCAGGAATTATTAACGTTGGATTTGATATACTTTTAGTTAAATATGCTAATCTTGATGTTGTTGGAGTTGCTATTGCTACTATTTGTAGTGAAGCAGTCGCAGCTTTTATAACAACATTATTTTTATTTTTAAATAATAAAGGGTTTGTAAAATTAGAATTTAAAAAATTAAGAGTAGATGTTCCTTCATTAAAAGAAGTATTAGTTATTGGTTTACCAGCTGGTATTCAAGGGTTAGCTTTTTCTATACCAAATGTTTTAATTCAATCAAGTTTATATTCAATTACTAATTATTCAATTAATGGAGTCCCAATTTCTCAAGATGAAATTGTTGCTGGAAGTAGTGCAGCTAGTCAATTAGAGAATTTTGCTTTTGCAATTGAAGATGCAATTGGTGTTTCTTTATGTACTTTCGTTGGACAAAATTTTGGTGCTAAAAATAAGAAAAACATTAAAAAAGTATTTTGGATTGGACTAAGTTGGGATTTTATTACTTGCGTATTAATCGCAGTTTTATTTATTAGTTTATCAAATCAGTTATTATCAATATTTATTACTGAAAAGCAAGGTGTTATTCAAGCTCATGCAATAGCTGCTGGTAAAGAAAGAATGTATATTATGATAATTCCTTATATTTTTGATGGAATAATGATTATATGTGGTGATTTTTTAAGAGGTATGAAAAGAAGTTTACCACCTGCAATTATCACATTAGTTGGTTGTACTGGTTTAAGAATTTTATTCTTATATACTTTATTTAGAATGCCTTATTTCCATACAATTTTCTGGTTATATGCTGCTTATCCGATTAGTTGGGTACTGATAGATATATGTTATATACCGGTAATGATTGTTTTAAGCAAAAAATCTTTTGAAGAACTTGATAATAGTTTAACTTTAGTAAATCAAGCTGATTAATAAAATTCATAATCTTTAGATTATGCCAAATAATTGAAACTTATAATTTATTATAAGTCTTTTTTCTAAAGCCCTTTAATTTAAGAAAATTAAAGTATATAATATAAACGTTTTTAAAGGAGAAATTTAAATGTCTGACGTTAAGAAAACAATGCTTAGTGTTGATGGTAATACGGCTGCAGCTCTTGGAAGTTATAATTTTACTGAAGTTGCTGCAATTTATCCTATTACTCCATCAAGTCCTATGGCTGATCATGTCGATGTATATGCTAGCCAAGGAAAAAAGAATTTTTTTGGAAATGTAGTTAAAGTTTGTGAAATGCAAAGTGAAGCTGGCGCAAGCGGTGCTTTACATGGTGCATTACAAGGTGGAAGTTTGGCAACTACTTATACAGCTAGCCAAGGTTTACTCTTAATGATTCCAAATATTTATAAATGGTGTGGTGAACTCCTCCCAGCAGTTATGCACGTATCTGCTAGAAGTTTAGCTACAAGATCTTTATCTATTTTTGGTGATCATCAAGATGTTTATGCTATTAGACAAACAGGTATCGCAATGCTTTGTTCACACAGTGTTCAAGAAGTTGCTGATTTATCACCTATTGCTCACTTAATAGCAATTGAAGCAAGTTATCCAATGTGCCATTTCTTTGATGGCTTTAGAACATCTCATGAAATTCAAAATGTTGAATTTATTGATGATAAAGAATGGGAAAAATTATTAGATAGAAAAGCTGTTGAAGAATTTAGAGCTAGAGCTTTAAATCCACACACTCACCCAGTTACTCGTGGTGGTGCTGAAAATGATGATATCTATTTCCAAGGTAGAGAAGCTCAAAACGAACATTTCAACAAAGTTATTGATATTGCTGATAAATATTTCAAGAAAGTTAGTGAATTAACTGGAAGAACTTATGCACCATTTGTTTATGTTGGTGATCCAAAAGCTACAAAAGTTATTATTGCTATGGGTAGTGTTACTGAAACTGCTCTTGAAGTTGTTAATGATTTAAATAAAAAAGGTGAACATGTTGGTTTAGTTAAAGTTCACTTATATAGACCATTCAGTGCAAAACATTTAGTAAGTGTCTTACCTGAAACATGTAAAGAAATTGCTGTTTTAGATAGAACTAAAGAAATGGGTGCTGTTGGTGAACCATTATATGAAGATGTCGTAAGTGCTTTAAAACTTGAAGGAAGAGATGTTAAAGTTATTGGCGGAAGATATGGTTTATCAAGTAGAGATACTCAACCAAAACACATTAAATCAGTTTATGATTTCATGTTAACAGGTAAAGAATTCCACGGATTTACCGTTGGTATTAATGATGATGTTACTCATTTATCAATTCCTGTTGATGAAGAATATGAAATTGCTCATAACTATACAAGCTGCTTATTCTATGGTTTAGGTAGTGATGGTACAGTTGGTGCTAATAAATCATCAGTTAAAATTATTGGTGATGCAACTCATCAATATGCTCAAGCTTATTTTGCTTACGATTCTAGAAAATCTGGTGGTGTTACAAGAAGCCACTTAAGATTTGGAAAAGAACCAATTCACTCAACATATTATGTTGAACATGCTAACTTTATTAGCTGCTCATTAGATACTTATGTCTTTAGATTTGATATGTTAAAGAATTTAAAGAAAGGTGGAACATTCTTATTAAATACTGATATGGATGATGAAACTTTAATTAAATCTTTACCAAATAGAGTTAAATATCAATTAGCTACTAAAGGTGCAAAATTCTATGTTATCGATGCTAATAAGATTGCTCTTGAAATTGGTATGGGTAGACATACAAATACAATTTTACAAAGTGCATTCTTCTATTTAAATCCACAAATTATGCCTTATGATGAAGCAAATAAATGGATGAAGAAATTAGCTGAAAAAACATATAGTAGAAAAGGACAAGAAATTGTTGAACTTAACTATAAAGCTATCGATAAAGGTACTGAAGGATTAAGAGAAGTTAAAGTTAATCCAGAATGGGCTAAATTACCATTTAATAGAGAAAGACATATTTTAGGAGATGAATACTTCGATACATATGTTGATCATATTAACAATCTTGATGGTTATGATATTCCAGTTTCTAAATTCACTGAATTTGAATTATTAGATGGAACTATGGAAGAAAACGTTACTTATAAAGAAAAAAGAAGTATCGCTGATAGAGTTCCTGAATGGAATAAAGATTACTGTATTCAATGTAATCAATGTGCATTCGTTTGTCCACATGCTACAATTAGACCTTTCTTATTAACTGAAGATGAAATTAATAATGGTCCAGAAGGATTAAAAGATATCGTTAAACCAGCTGTTGGCGGACCTCAAGTTAAAGATTATAAATATGTCATTCAAGTTTCTCCAATGAACTGTGTTGGCTGTGGTCTTTGTGTTAATGAATGTATGGCTAATAAGACAGCTAAAAAACTTGGCAACGATCACTATGCATTAAAGATGGTTGAAGCTAAATCACAGTTCGATAAAGAAAAATTTGCTACATATTTATATAAGAATACTGAATATAAGACAAACTTATTCCCATTAACAACAGTTAAAGGTGTTGGATTCTTAATGCCTTACATGGAAATCAGTGGTGCTTGTGCAGGATGTGGTGAAACTCCATATTATAGATTATTATCACAATTATTCGGTAAAGATTTATTAATCGCTAATGCTACTGGATGTAGTTCAATTTATAGTGGTTCTACACCTCTTACTCCATTTGTTACTGATAAGAATGGTAATGGTGTTGCTTGGGCTAATAGCTTATTCGAAGATAACGCAGAATATGGCTATGGTATGAGATTAGCAACTAACTATAAGTTAATGCAAATTGCTAGAATCTTAGAAGCTGCTTTAAATAGTGAAACTGTTGAAGCTAACTTAAAAGAAACAATTAAGTCTTATCTTGCTAATATTAAGAATAAAGATGAAGCTCGTAAGATTGTTCCAACTTTAGTTAAAGAAGTTAAAGAATCTAAAGATGAAGCTATCAAAGAAGTCTTATTATTTGAAAGAGATTTAGTTGATAAATCAGTCTGGATCGTCGGTGGTGATGGCTGGGCTTATGATATTGGTTACGGCGGACTTGATCATGTCTTAGCTAGTGAAGATGATGTTAACGTCATGTGCTTAGATACTGAAGTTTATTCAAATACTGGCGGTCAATCTTCTAAATCTTCACAAACTGGTAGTATTGCTCAATTTACTGCTAGTGGTAAAAAGACAAGAAAGAAGAACTTAGCATTAATGGCTATGAGTTATGGTACAGTTTATGTTGCTCAAATCGCTTTAGGTGCAAACCCAATGAAAGCAATTCAAGCATTTAAAGAAGCTGAAAGTTATAACGGACCTTCATTAATTATATGTTACGCTCCATGTATTAACCAAGGTATTAAAGGCGGACTTGTTAATAGTATCGCTACTGAAAAAGAAGCTGTTGAATGTGGTTACTTCACAACATTTAGATACGATCCTCGTAAACTTGAACAAGGTAAACCAGCTCTTGAATTAGATTGCAAAGAACCAGACTTCACTAAGTTTAGAGAATTTATCTTAAAAGAAACAAGATATTCACAACTTCCTAAAGTTAATCCTGAGCACTATGAAGAACTCTTCACAAAGAGTGAACAAGCTGCTAAGGATAGATGGGAAAGAATCAAGAAATTTGGTTTATAATCCACTAACTTAAGAATAATAAAATAGCTACTGAAAAGTAGCTATTTTTTTTGTATAACCTTGCAAAACTTAACTATTTTTCTAAAATTTAATCTAAATTTTTAGCTTAATTTAAATAATTATGATAATTTACTCTAATTTGTTGTATAGTATTTAGATGTGGGGATTAGAAATGATAAAAGCTATTTTATTTGACTTAGATAATACGTTATTAGATTTTAATAAAGGTGAATATGATGCCTTAAAAGTTATTTACAATGATTTAAATATTCCATATAACGAAGATACAATTAATTTATTTATAAAACATTCTGGATATTGTTGGCGTGAATTAGAAAAAAATAATATGACTTTAAATGAATGTAAACGTAATCGTTGGATTTATTTTTTTAATGATTTAAATATAAAAAATATTGATATAGATAAAATCACTGAGAAGTTTTCTATTGAATTAAGTAAAGGTCATTATTTAATGGATAATGCATTAGAAACATTAACTAGATTATCTAAAAAATATAAGATTTATATTATTACTAATGGAGTTTCTTTTATTCAACATAGGAGAATAAAAGAAGCAAAAATTGAAGAATTTATTAATGGCATGTACATATCAGAAGAAATAGGCTTTTATAAACCAAATAAAGAATATTTTGATTATGTATTAAATGATATTGGATTATCTAATAAAGAAGTTATTGTTGTTGGAGATTCTTTAACAAGTGATATATTAGGAGCAAATAATTCTAATATAGATTCTATTTTATTAGATAATAACGATAATTTTAAAGATTATAAAGGAAAAAGAGTAACAAATTTACTTGGAATTTTTAATTATTTATAATTAATTCCAATAAAATTTAAATGTTAATCGTATTAATAGTGTATGCATATAGATGAAGTAAGACTCAAAGAGTTATTAAAAAAGATGAAAGGTAACGACATGTCTTACTTTGATGAGTTTTACAATACGACAAAAGTATTGATATACTCAAATATTTATTCCTATGTTAAGAATCAAGCAACAAGTGAAGATCTATTGCAGGAAACTTATATTAAATTCTTATCTAATATTAGTGATATAAGTGAAGAAAAATCAATTATAGGATTCTTACTAACAATTAGTAAAAATATATCGTTAGATTATATAAAGAAATTTAGTAAAGTTAATTACACTGATGATTATGAATATGCTAGTGATGATTCGAGTTTGGTTGACAAAGATTTGATTCTTAAAAAGATAAGAGATATCTTAAACAAAAAGGAAGTAGATATATTTATATTACACGTACTAGGCGATTTAGGTTTTAATGAAATTGCTGAAATTCAAAATAAGCCATTAGGCACAGTATTATGGTCTTATAATAATTCAATTAAAAAATTGAGAAAGGAGCTTAAACTATGAAGAAAGTAGATGATAAAGATATTATCAATATCATGAATAGTCAAGATTGCAATATTCATTTAACTTCAAATATGATCTTAGATGAATTTAAAAAGCGAAATATTAAGCAACAAGAAACTATAGCAAAAAAGAAGAAAATAGTTTGGTTTAGCGGACTTCTTGGTGGATTAACAGCAGTTTTAGCTTCTTCAATTATTATTGGAGTTGCTATTTCTAATAATAATTCTAATGAAAATACAAACTTTGTTACTCCAGATAAAAATAGTGAATTATATAATGAATTAGTATCTTTTGCTAATTATAACGAAAGAACTTCATTTGCTAAAAAAATGAGAAGATCTAAAAAAGATGATTCTACTGCTAATCAAGATGGGTTTAATTATTTAACTAAAAATTTTGATGATTATTTCAATTTTATTAATGGTTATTTAACATTTAATAGTGATTCGCTTAAATCTACAAATAAATTATTAACTGACAAAAAAGTATTTGATAATAAAGAATATAAATATGAAAGTATTTATACATATAACGATAAAGAAATCTTTAGATTATATTATAATGATCTATCTAAAATCACTGATAAAAAAGAATATAAAGTTAATTTAGAAGCTGTTTATATTACTAAAAATATAACATATATAACTAATATTTCTAAAGAAGTAGAAAATAAAGGTAATGAAAGTGAAGAAGAAATAGAAATTACTTTTATTAATTTAAATAATAAAAATGATGTTTTCACTACTAAGAAAGAAAATGAAGTAGAAAGAAACGAAGTTGAAAACTCTTATAGCATTACTTCTTATTATTCTTATCAAAACTATTTAAATGGTAATTTTCTAAGTAAAATTAAATTTGAATATGAAATTGATAATAAAAATAATAAAGAATTTGGATTTAGTATAGAAACTCCTTATTCAGAATTAGAATTCAGTAATATTATAAAAGAAGAAAATAAATATACATTTGATGCTTCAATAGAAACTCCTTTATATAATTTTTCTATTAAAGGTATAGTCTTAGAAATATTAGATGATAATAGTCGTTCATACTCTTATAAAGATTTATTTAAAAATATTTTAAATTTATTCCAATAAAATCAAATAGTTAATCGTATTAATAGTAAACAAAGGAGAAAAAATTATGAAAAAAAATTTATTAATGTTATCTAGTTTACTTGCATTAGGAGTTATGGCAACAAGCTGTGGCAATGGATCTGAAAATCTACCTGATAGTAAAAATACAATGCCAATCGAAGCTGTTACTTCAATGAACTTATTAAGTAAAGCAACAAATAGTCAAACAAAGAAAGGTGCTAAATCATTAATTGATGTTGATATGACTGAAGTTAAATCAGTTTTACCTCAATTAGATCTACTTCTTGAAAATGGATATACATTCGATTCAACTACAACTGAATTTAATAGTTATGTAAATGATAGTGCTATTCAATATGAATTTAAACAAGAAATTAAATTCAAAGATGAAACTGATAAAGAAGCAGTTTACACACTTTATTACAATCAAGGTATTACTAAAGAAAAAGTAGATGAAGAAGATAATGAAGTTAAAACAAAATCATTTATAAAAGGTATCGCTACTACTAACGGAGAAACTTATTTCAATTTCGAATCTAAAGTAACAACCGAAAAAGAAGGCGATGAATACGAAGAAAAAACATCCTTCAAACTTCTTGTAACTGATAATTCTTATATTAAAGTAAGTCAACAATTCGAAAAAGAAGGAAAAGAATTTGAAACTAAATTTAATTATGAAGTCGTAAATAATGGTATTAAATATGTTGATTATTCAATTAAAATTGAATATAACAACAAAAACGAAAAAACATTAAAATACGAATTAGGTGATAAAGAATTTAAGTTCACTAAAACATATGATAAAGAAACAAATAAAACGCTCTATGTTTTAAAATATGAAGATGAAAGTTTAGGTATCGAATTCAAATTAACTTTTGAAAAAGTCGTAGCTGAAGATGGAACAGTAACATTTAATTTAGTTTCTTCTTATACAGATAAATAATTATAAAAACCATAAAAAGCAATAAAAGTCGAGGTTAACCCTCGACTTTTATTTTTGAAAAAATAATGCGTTTTTGCAGGCTTTTTATTGAAAAAGAGTAATAATTTATTTATTAATGGTCTCGATTTTATTACTTTGAACCATTAATTTATAATTATTTTTTAAAACTAATATCATTGGAACAATCATTATTAATGTAGCACTTATCCAAGCTAAAGGATCAGCGAAACATGTTGAAACATAAGCAAAATCACTAGCAGTTGAATTAATAGGACCACCATTTATTAATCTAGGTAAATAAATACATAAAATACTTCTAGCTAACATTTCACCAATTCCAGCTAAGAAAGGAAATAAAGGTCTATTTAATCCACTTAAACTATTTCTTAATAAAATTAATACCATTAAAAAGAATCCCAAAGGTAATGTTGAATATAAATATAAATTTCCATATTTTATAACTTCTTTGGTAACCTTACTTCCATCTAAGAATATATATAAATAAGCACCATTAATAGACATTAAAGCAAAGACTCCTGCTAAAATTATCCACATAGCTAGTCCTAAATAAAATAAAACTTTAAATCCTTTATTAATACGGTCATATTTTTTAGCACCATTATTTTGGCCAAAATAAGTGATAGCACAAGCTCCTAATGAATTAAAAGCACTTACTAATATCATTATTAATTTACAAGCTATAGAATAGCCAATTTGAACTGGTTGATTGGCGACCATAACTCCACTTGGATCATAATCAAAAGCAATAACAGCCATTTGCATTATTACAATACCAATTTGTAATATTGAAAAATTAAATCCTAAAGGACATCCATTTTTTAAATGTTCTAAAATAAATTTAAAAGAAAATTTAAAATCAGACTTTTTAATTCTTAAGAAAGGATATTTTATATAAGCATAGATAAAACATCCAACTGCAGCGATTAATTGTGATAAATTAGTAGCCCAAGCACTACCAGCAACTCCTAATTTTAAAGGAATTATAAATAATAAATCTAAGAAAACATTAAGAACTGTACCAACTACTAAGAATAAAAATGGAGTAAAACTATCTCCAAGAGCTCTTAAATTAGCTACAATTAAGTTATAAAACATTTGGCATATCATACCTAAATATATAATAAATAAATAATCATGAGCAGATTGATAAACAGCTTGCTTTGAAGGATCAGTAGCACTTTCTTTAATATCCATAATAGATAATAAATCATCTGTTAATAAACAAAATATGATAGTTAAAATAACAGTAATTCCGATACTCAATATAATTTGAACAAGAAAACTTTTTCTAGCACCATTTTTATCATTTTTGCCAATTAAATTAGCAATAACTACTGAAAATCCACTAGTACAACCAATAGCGAATTGTAAAGGAATATTACATAAAGGTGCGACGTCATTAATTCCTGATATTTCAGCACTTGATAAAGTTTTGCCAACAATAATTGCATCAGTTAAAGAATATAATTGTTGAAATATTAAACTCAATAAAATTGGAATCAAGAATATTATGATATTCTTTAATATGCTACCTTTTGTTAAATCTATAGGATTGAATAAATTTCTAAACTTAATTAATAAACTCATATTTTTTTCACCGAAGATAATTATAGAAATTTGCTATTATCTGTCAATAATTATGATATAAGAAATTTATGAAAGCCTTTACATTAAAGATGATTAGTCCTATAATTGTAAATACTTCAGGGCGAGGTGTGATTCCTCACTGGTGGTATACTCCACGAATCGATATTTCGATACGAACTAGTGAAATTCTAGTAGCAACAGTAAAGTCTGGATGAAAGAAGTATATATTTATTTAGGCCTGAAGTGAAAGGTCTTTTTTTATGAAAAAGTATTTATCACTTAATAACATTTGTGCTATTGCTATATTTGGAGCATTAGCGGCTATTTTGTACTGTGTACCTGGGTTACAATTTAATTTACCATTTGTTGCGCCAGGATTTATGAGTATTCACCTTGATGATATTCCTTCATTAATTGCAGGATTAAGTTATGGACCATTTGTTGGTTGTTCCGTAATTATATTAAAAACTTTAATAAAATTACCAATGACATCAACATTTTGTGCAGGAGAACTTGGTGATTTAATGTATTCATTAGCATTAATTTTACCAGCAAGTATTATATACAATAAGAATAGAACATTTAAAAATGCAGTCATTGGTTTATCAATTGGTTTCGTATTAAATATGATATTCTCAACAATTATTAATTTATACACAATATTCCCTTTATATATGAAAGTTTATCATATGCCTGAAGGTTCAATTGCTGGTGCATTTAAAGCAATATTTAATGTAAATATTAAAAGTGATTTAGATCCTATTATATCTATATTATTAATACCATTTAATTTAATAAAAAATGTAATTGTAATTGCTGCTACATTAATGATTTATAAGCCATTACAATTCTTAATCAATAAAAATAAGTAAAATAAAAAGCCTGACATCAGGCTTTTTATTATTTTAAGAAAAGTTAATTATTCGCTGATTGCTCCAGCTGGGCAAGAACCAATTGCTTCTTCAGCACTAGCTTCATCGATTTCACCGATGACTGTAGCTTTACCTTCATCGTCGAAAGCAAATGTATCAGGATATGAACCGACACAGAGACCACAACCAACGCAAGTTTCACTATCAATATGTAACTTCATTTTTCTATTCCTCCATTGAAATAATTATAACTAAAAGAGAGTTTTTTGTAAATGTTTAACGCAAGTATGATAAAATAAATGCATGGCTAAAAATAATACAACTAGACAAGAAAAATTTGAAGATTATAGAAATTCGATTAATAAGAGTGATAACGAAAAAAATAATCAAATTCATAAAGAAGAAAGAAAGGCTAAACTCAATGATTTGATTGTCTATTTTAAGAAAAAAGAGAAAAGAAAATTAATTATTTATTATTCTATCTTGGCTTTATGTATTATTATTGGTATTATTTTACTTGTTTATTTTGGTGTTAATTATTTATGAAGACTTTTGCTGTTGCTATTGATGGACCTAGCGCTAGTGGAAAATCCACAGTTGCTAAAATTGTTGCTGAAAAATTAAATTTTTTATATGTAGATACTGGTGCAATGTATCGAGCTTTTACTTATGCATGCATTATTAATAATATTGATCCTAAGAATGAAGCTGAAGCTATTAAATTAATTGGTAAAATAAATATTAGTTTTAATAAAGAAAATCATATTACTTTAAATAATATTGATGTTTCTAAAGAAATTAGAATGAATGATGTTGCTGATAATGTTAGTTATATTGCAAGTTATAAAGATATTCGTATAGAACTTGTTAGACTTCAAAGAGAAATTGCTAATAATAGAAATGTCGTAATGGATGGAAGAGATATTGGAAGTCATGTTTTACCTAGTGCTAATGTAAAGATATTTCAAATTGCTGAAGCTAATGAAAGAGCAAGACGTCGTTATAAAGAAAATTTAGAAAAAGGTATTAATTCTTCATTTGAAAGTATTTTAGAAAATGTTAAGAAAAGAGATTATATTGATTCACATAGAGAATTTTCCCCTTTAGTTGCTGCTAAAGATTGTATTACTATAGATACAACATATATGTCTATAGAAGATGTAGTTAATGAAATATTAAAAATTTGTAAAAGTAAAGGAATAGAATAATGAAAGTTGGTACAGTTGCTATTGTTGGTAGTCCTTCAGTAGGTAAATCAACAATATTTAATAGAATTATAGGCGAAAAGAAATCTATTATTGAAGAAACTAGAGGTGTTACTCGTGATAGAATTTATGCTAATAGTAGTTGGTTAACTAGATCTTTTAGATTGATTGATACAGGTGGTATCGAAGTAGAAGATCGTCCTTTTCAACAACTTATTAGAATGCAAGCTGAAATAGCTATTGAAGAAGCAGATGTTATTTTATTTGTTACTGATGGTCAAATTGGCTTAACAGATGATGATAAATTAGTTGCTTCTATTTTACATAAATCTAAAAAGCCTGTTGTTTTAGCTGTTAATAAAATTGATAATAATGAATCTAAAAATAATATTTATGAGTTTTATTCATTAGGTTTAGGTGATCCTATTCCAGTAAGTGGTGCTCATGGTATTGGTATTGGTGATATTTTAGATGATATTATTAAAAAATTACCTGATTGCGAGCTTGATAATGAAGATAATTCTATTAAATTTTCTGTTATTGGTAGACCTAATGTTGGTAAATCCAGTTTAGTTAATTCTATTTTAAAAGAAAATAGAGTTATTGTTTCTAATATTGAAGGTACAACTAGAGATGCTATTGATACTACATTTATTCATAATGATAAAGAATATACGATTATTGATACTGCTGGTTTAAAAAAGCGTGGAAAAATATATGAATCTATCGATAAATATGCTGCTTTAAGATCTTTAAAAGCAATTGATGAAAGTGATGTTTGTTTATTACTTATTGATGCTATAAAAGGTATTACTGAACAAGATAAGCATGTTGTTGGATATGCTGTTGAATGTAAAAAAGCTATTATTATAATTGTTAATAAATGGGATGCTATTGATAAAGATAATAATACAATGAATGAATTTAGTAAAAAGATTCGTAAAGAATTTAAATTCTTAGATTATGCTCCTATTTTATATATAAGTGCTTTAAGTGGACAAAGAGTTAAAGATGTACTTCCTTTAATTGATAAAGTTTATGATAGTTATACTTTTGAAATTAAAACAAGTTTATTAAATGAAATTATTCAAGAAGCTCAAATGATGAATGAAACACCTGATTTTAATGGTGGACGTTGTAAAATATATTATGCTCAACAAGTAGGTAGTAAACCTATGACTATTGCTTTATTTTGTAATGATCCTACTTGGATGCATTTCTCATATTTAAGATATTTAGAAAATAGAATTAGAGAATCTTTTGAACTTGTTGGATCACCAATTAATCTTGTTTGTAGAAGGAAAAAATAATAATGAAAATTGGTGTTTTTGGTGGTGGTGAGTTTGGATTAGCTCTTAGCGATATCTTAGCCAATAACAATCAAAAAGTCCTTGTTTTTGATAGAAACCCTTTAAAAGTCGACTATATTAATAAAAATCATACAATTCCTAGATTTGAAAATTATCAAATTAATCATGATATTATAGTTTCAAATAATTTAAATGAAGTAGTAAAAGATAGTGATTATATAATTTTAGCAACTCCTAGTAATTCTATAAAATTAATATTAAAAGATATTTTACCTTTAATAAATAAAGATGTAATTATTATTAATGCTGCTAAAGGATTTGATTTAGATTATAAAATGACTTTAATTGAAGTTATTGAAAATATGACTATTAACAATAAATATATTAAAGGAATTGGATCAATATTAGGTCCAGGTTTTGCTATAGAAATAATTAAGAAAAATTTAACATGTGTATGTAGTGTTTCTAAAGATTTAAATGTTGCTAAAAAGATTCAAGAATTATTTTCTAATAATTATTTTAGAGTTTATTCATTAACTGATACAATAGGAGCTCAAATTGGAACTTCATTAAAAAATGCTATTGCTATAGCAAGTGGAGTAATAATGGGCTTAGGTTATGGAGAAAATAGTAAGGCTTCTTTAATTACTAGAGGTTTAGCAGAAATTACTCGATTTGGTCTATATTTTAAAGCAGAAGAAAAAACATTTTTAGGTTTAACAGGTTTAGGAGATTTAGTTTTAACTTGTAATAGTAATGAATCAAGAAACTTTCAAGCAGGTTATATAATAGGAACTCATGATGATGTAAATTATTTTTTTGAACATAATAATTTAACTGTTGAAGGTATAAATACTATTAAAGTAGTTTATGAAATTGCTACTAGTCACAATATTGACATGCCAATAATTAATGGACTTTATCAATCATTATTTGAAAAAGTAAAACCATCTACAATAATAAATATGTTAATGGAAAGACCCCTTAAAGAAGAGAAACGCTAGATAGTAGTCGAATAATTTTTTATTGTAAAATAATTTTTTTTGTGTTAATGTTAAAATTAATAAGGGGGTTACTCATATGAACAAAACTGATTTAGTCGTAGCTGTTGCTGAAGAAGTAGGTCTTACAAAGAAAGAAACTGAAAAGGCAATCGATGTTTTCTTAGATAGAATTAAAGCTGAATTAGAAAACGATGGAACTGTCAAATTGTCCGGATTTGGTGTTTTCAGTGTTAAAGTAAGAAAAGAAAGAATTGGTACAAGCCCTGTAGATGGTAATAAAATTACTATTCCACAAACACGAACAGTAGGTTTTAAACCAAGTAGAAATTTAAAAGAAACAATTAAATAATATTTTTATTTCTATGACCTTGAAAAGATATTAGTTAGCTAATATCTTTTTTTCATATAAATTGATATAATTTTAACTATGGATAAGACTTTTGATTATTTTAAAAATATATTCAATAAAAATGGTTTTAGACTATATATGATTGGTAGTACTAGTCGAGATTATTTATTAAATAACAAGATAAAAGATTATGATTTTGTAACTGATGCTAAACCAACTGATACTTTAAAATTTTTAAAATTAAACGATACTTTCGCTAAATATGGAGTATTAAATACAAAATATGATGGAATTAATGTAGATATAGTTACTTTAAGAGAAGAACTTAATTATAAAGATCACCGCCATCCTAATGAGATTAAATTTATTAATGATATAAATAAAGATTATAAAAGAAGAGATTTTACGATAAATGCAATTTATATAGATGAAAATTATAAAATAATTGATCCAACTAATTCTGGAGTAAATGATTTACATAATAGAATTCTTAGATTTATAGGAGACCCATTAACTAGAATTAAAGAAGATCCATTAAGAATTTTAAGAGCATATCGATTTATAGAAGAGTATAATCTTAATGTTGATGAAAATACTTTATCAATATTAAAAAATAATGAAGATTTATTAAAAAAGATAAATCCAAATAAAGTTAAAGAAGAAGAAAGAAAAAGGAAAGGTTTAAAGTATGAAATTTGAAAATTCAAATGCACTTAATATTATTTATTTATTATTAGATTTTTATAAAACACTAGGATTAAAAGAAAGAGAAGTTATGGTTATTTTAATGATTAATCAATTACTTTCTCAAGGTAATGATTTCATTACTAGTGATGTTTTATCTTTAAAAATGAATTTAACAATGAATGAAATTGATGAATCTTTATCAATATTATTTACTAAAAAATATATTGAATTTGAAGAGCATAATAATACTTTAACTACATCTATTGAACCTATTAAAAAGATTTTAATTAAATTATTTGAAAAAAGTATCTTTTCTGATGAAGAATATCAACAAAATGAAGAACTTGAAGCTAAAAGAGAATTAATATTTAATAGAATTCAAGAAACTTTTAATAGATCTTTATCACCAATTGAAATTAATAAAGTTGATAAATGGATTATGGATGGAGTTCCAGTTGATATAATTTTAGATAGTTTAAAAGATTCTGTAAGAGCTAATAAATTTTCTATCACATATATGGATAAAATTATTATCAATAAGATGAAAGAAGAAGATTTAGATGGAAATAGAATTAAAAGCTAAATTAATTGAAGAATATTTAGATGAAATATTACCTAATGCTGGTTGTGAATTAAATTATACAACTGATTATTCTTTTTTAATTGCAGTTATGCTTAGTGCTCAAACTACTGATAAAAAAGTAAATAACGTAACTAAAATTTTATTTAATAAATATAAATCTTTAGAAGAATTAAGTAATGCAAAATATGATGATATTTATAATATCGTTAAGCCTTTAGGACTAGCTAAAAATAAAGCTAATAATGTCATTCAAATAGCTTCTATATTAATAGAAAAATTTAATAGTGCAGTTCCTGTTAATAAAATTGATTTAATGTCTTTACCTGGTGTTGGTAATAAAACTGCAAATGTTGTTCATTGTGAACTTTTTAAAATTCCTGAATTTCCAGTTGATACTCATGTAGAAAGAATTGCAAAAAGATTAGGGTTAGTTAATGAAAATGCTAGTGTTAAACAAGTTGAAGAAGAATTAAAACATATATTTAAAAAAGAGCATTGGATAAAATTACATCATCAATTTATTCACTTTGGTAGATATTATTGTAAAGCTATTTCACCTAAGTGCAATAATTGCAAATTCGCCTCTTTTTGCAAAAAAGCCCTTAAAAGTTAAACATTTTTTCAATATTTTCTAAATAATCAACTAAAATATTCGTAGTTTTATTGATAGGGAAACCTATCTTTTTTATTAATTCTAATTTTATACTTTTAGCATTTTTAGTTTCTATTAGATTAATTATATCGCTAGCTTTTACTAAATATACTTCGTCAAAAGAACTAAAATAAATTAAAAAGAAAGCAATACCATTATTATTAATAACATTATTTAAATGAACTAATTGATGATCTTTAATATTATTTAAAGGAAAAGAAGTTTTACTTTTAGTAGACTTAGCTTCAAAATCAATGTAGTGACCTTTATAAACTCCATTATAATCAGTAGTTGATTGCTTTTCAAAAACAGCTTTAGATATGAAACTATTATCTTTAGACATTGATATTATCTTTATTGGAGTAGGCCTTTTATATATTAAAGCAATATTATT
The DNA here is from genome assembly GCA_934168325.1 of uncultured Bacilli bacterium. Taxonomy (GTDB): domain Bacteria; phylum Bacillota_I; class Bacilli_A; order RFN20; family CAG-826; genus Onthovivens. The sequence goes on along the minus strand of CAKPNG010000010.1, from coordinate 16,002 downwards.
TTTTAAATAATATTCATTTGAATCATTTATCATTGATTCAAATGATAAACCACGATTTTTGTAATTATTTATATTTTCTTCATTATTAATTTTTGAATTCAAAAAAGGATAATTCATTATTTAAGATATTCCTTAATAAATTCATTATATTCTTCTTTAGTGCAACTTCCTGTTAAATTTATTTTTTGAATTACTTTAATTATTGGCCAAGGTAAATGACTGTTTGAATCTAATATCTTTTTATATTCTTCTTGAACGACACGAGGACTAGTAGTAAATGAATCATATAATAAAGCTAAGTTATGAGCATCAAAACTTGGATCATGCTCTTCACCATCAAAAGTAACATTAAAGATACTTAAAGAATCCTTTAATGACAAGAATGAACCTTTTGAATTTCTCATAAATCTAGCAAAAAAGCTTGCTAAATCCCAATGATTTTTAAAAATATTGAGAACTAACTCATTTTGCATCATATCATTTAAATCACTAGTAACCTTCAATAAGCGTAAGTCAAAATTACCATAAGTAGCAAAAACTTTATTCGAATAATCAGATTTTAAAAATCTTTTGAATTTCTCTATAGCTTCTTTAAAACTAACTCCTTGTTCCCTTAATAATTCATCAGTAATACCAGTTAAATTAGTAACAACATAACCAACTGGACCTTGAGATTTTACATATACTTTAAAACGAGGTGAAATACTTTTAATTCGATTTTTATTATCAAGCTTAGCACTAACAGCACCAATAGCTATAATTTCTTGAGATTCTTGTGTGCCTTCAAAATCAAGGAATATAATTTCTTTTCTATCTTTTAATACATTATTAATTTCTTTCATATATGTTTATTATAATAGTGACTTTTAACTTATCAAACAACAAATATAATTATTTGTTTTCATTTTTTATATCAAGCATATTGATAGCTCTTTTAAGGACTCTTTCTGCACGATTATGTTCTACTAAACTTAAAGATGATTTAAGTTTTTCTTCAGCTTCAATTTGAGTTTGCTTAGCTAAAACAACATCGATTTCATCAGTTGCAAAAATATTACGTAATAAAAGTTTACACATATTTTCTTTTTCATAAAAATGAATAGCACCACCACCAACTGCATAAATGTCTTTATTACCATCACAAGTAATAGTTAATTTAGAAATTGCAACATTAGCTAAATATTCAGTATGACCTGGTAAAATATTTACCTCACCAGTATCAGTAAAAACTTGGATGCTATCAACCAATTTATTAATATAAGTTTGTTTAGGCGTTAATATTTGTAATAAAAACTTTTTATCCATAATTATTTAATAGAAGAATCTAACTCCTTAGCTTTTTCTATAACTTCATCAAAAGTACCAACATAAAGGAAAGCAGCTTCAGGTAAATTATCACCTTCACCATTTAATATTCTTTCAAAAGAAGAAATAGTATCTTCTAATTTAACATATTTTCCAGGAGTTCCTAAGAAAGGTTCAGCAACAAAGAAAGGTTGAGATAAGAAATTTCTAATCTTTCTAGCACGATTAACAATTAATTTATCTTCATCACTTAATTCATCAATACCTAAAATAGCGATAATATCTTGTAAATCTTTATAACGTTCCAAAATAGATTGAATTTCTCTAGCAATCTTATAATGCTTTTTACCAACAATATTAGGATCTAAAATATTACTAGAACTTGCTAAAGGATCAACTGCAGGATAAATACCTAATGCAGCAGTATTTCTATCAAGAACAGTTTTAGCATCTAAGTGAGCAAAAGTAGTAGCTGGAGCAGGATCAGTTAAATCATCAGCAGGAACATAAATTGCTTGAATAGATGTAATTGATCCATTTCTAGTAGAAGCAATTCTTTCTTGAAGTTGACCCATTTCAGTAGATAAAGTAGGTTGATATCCAACAGCACTAGGCATTCTTCCTAATAATGCACTAACTTCACTACCTGCTTGAGTAAATCTAAATATATTATCAATAAATAATAAAACATCTTGATGAGCTTCATCTCTAAACCATTCAGCCATAGTTAAAGCACTTAAAGGAGCATGCATTCTAACACCAGGAGATTCATTCATTTGACCAAATACTAAAGCAGTATTTTTTAAAACTCCGCTAGCTTGCATTTCTTTATATAAATCTTTACCTTCACGGCTTCTTTCACCAACACCACTAAAAATAGAAGTACCTTGTTTTTGAGTAGCAATATTATGAATTAATTCTTGAATTAATGTTGTTTTACCAACACCAGCTCCACCAAATAATCCAACCTTACCACCTTTAACATAAGGACAAAGTAAATCAAGAACTTTAATACCAGTTTCAAATATTTGAATAGAAGTAGGCTGATCAGCAAATGATGGAGGTTTATTATAAATAGATTTTAAATCAGTAGGTGTAAATTCGCCTAAATTATCAATAGGTTTACCTAAAACATTAAACATTCTACCTAAAACATTAAAACCAACTGGAACTTTAATAGGAGCTTTAGTATTAATAACTTCAAGTCCTTTTTGAATTCCTTCAGTAGGACCCATAGCAATAGTACGAATTGTATTATTACCAATATCTTGTTGAACTTCTAAAATAAGTTCACTAACTTTACCCATATGAGTAACATTTACTTTTAAAGCAGTTCTAATTGAAGGCATTAAACCATCATCAAATTTAACATCAACAACAGGTCCTATTGCTTGAACAATATGACCAACAGTAGCTTCTTTTAAACGTGGATTTAACTTATATTCTTTAATCATAATTTGCCTCCTTTATATAAAGTCGATTGGATCATGAGTATTACTACCTGATACAATTTCAGTAATTTCATTTGTAATATTTTGTTGTCTAACTTTGTTATATAATAATTTTAAATTTTCTATTAATTTGTCAGCACTAGTTGAAGCATTTTCCATACTATTTTTACGACAAGTTTGTTCAGATAAAGCACTCTCTAAGAAATATCTATATAACAATGCATCTAAATAATGTGGAACAATTAAATCTAAAACAGTAGATGGATCCGGATCAAATAAAGGTTCGATATTATCGATATTATTTGATTGTAAAGGTTCTTTATCAAGCGGAAGAACTTTTTCGATTTTACAAGATGTTTCAAAACTATTTATATAAGCAGTATAAATAATATAAACATTTTTATAATTATTAGTTTTATATAAATTATCTAGATAATGTCTAAAATATTTAACATTACCAAAAGTTAATTCATCTAATAAATTAATATATTCAGTATAAGCATGATTAACATCATTTTTATATTTCTTATAAGCTTTTTGACCAATAAAAATAACATCACTATTTTTATCAATCTTTTGATCTATTAACTTTGTTAAATTATAAAAATAAGAACCACTAAGTCCTAAAGTAGAACTAACGACAATATATAAAGATTTATTAGAATTATTTTCTAATAAGCATGTTGGAATATGTTTTATATCATCGAAATTAACGTATTTTAAAGAAATTAACATCGCTTTTTTCATTGATTCATAATATGGGTCATTAGCTTCAAATTGAGATTTCATTTTGTTGTAACGACTACTTGCAATCAATTTCATTGCGTTTGTTATTTTTTTAATAGACATTACTGTTGTAATTCTTTTTTTAACATTTAACAAAGAATCAGCCATTTAGTTAATCCTCAGTTACTAATGCATCATTAATTTTTGCATCTTTAATATCTTTTAAAATAGATAAAACTGTCTTTTTATCTTCATCAGAAAAAGTTTTATTTATTTCAATATTTTTATAAATATCAATATTATGTGTCATGATGTAATTACTCAATAATTTTAAAATTGAGTGGACTTTTGCAGGGTTTATGTCGTCTAAAGCGCCACTTTGAACTACAAATATATCAATAATTTCTTGAGACATTGATAATGGCATATATTGTTTTTGTTTTAAAACTTCAAGTAAAACAGCACCATGAGTTAATATCTTTTGAGTAGCTTTATCAAGGTCACTACCAAATCTAGAGAAGTCTAACATTTCATGGTAATTAGCTAATTCCATTCTTAAATTCTTAGATTCTTTTTTCATAATTTTAGTTTGAGCTGCACTACCAACACGGGAGACACTTAAACTAGAATCAATGGCAGGTCTTTGACCAGCATTAAACATATCGGTATTTAAGAAAAGTTGACCATCAGTAATAGAAATAATATTAGTTGGAATATAAGCACTAATATCACCTGCTTGAGTTTCAACAATTGGTAAAGAAGTAATACTTCCTCCACCTAATTCGTTAGTTAATCTACAAGATCTTTCAAGTAATCTTGAGTGCAAATAGAAAATATCACCTGGATAAGCTTCTCTACCTGGAGATCTTCTAAGTAAAAGAAGAAGAGTTCTATAAGCAACAGCATGTTTTGATAAATCATCATAAATTATTAAAACATTTTTGCCTTGTCTCATCCAATATTCACCAATAGAAGTTGCAGCATAAGGAGCAAGATATAACATAGGTGATGATTGACTAGCATTAGCACTAACTACAACTGTATATTTTAAAGCATCAAATTGCTTTAATTTATTAACAATCTGCGCTAAACTCGAGTTTTTTTGTCCAATTGAACAATAAATACAAATAACATCTTTATTCTTTTGATTGATTATTGTATCAATAGCAATAGCAGTTTTACCAGTTTGACGATCACCAATAATTAATTCTCTTTGACCTTTTCCAATAGGAATCATGGCATCAATAACTTTAATACCAGTTTCTAAAGGTTCACAAACTGATTCTCTATCCATAATAGAAGGAGCAGGCATTTCAACAGGTCTAGATTCAGTAGCGTTTATTTTACCTTTACCATCAATTGGTTGACCTAAAGCATTAACAACTCTACCTAATAAACTATCACCAACAGGAACACTAACAACTTCGCCAGTTCTTTGACATAAATCGCCTTCTTTAATAGTAATATCATCACCAAATAAAGCGACACCGATACTATTTTCTTCGATATTCATGACCATTCCATAACTTGGACCTGGGAAGACTATTAATTCACCATACATTGCTTCATCAAGACCATAAACTGTAGCAATACAATCACCAACAGAAACAACTTGACCAACACTAGCTGTATTAATGTGATTTTCTACTTTATTAATTTCATCTTTTATAATTTGTGAAAGAGAATTTAAATCTTTAATACTACTCATTTATTCCTCCTCCGTTTCATTATATTGTTTATTAATTCTAGTAATAAGATTTTGTTTAACATCTTCAAGTTTAGAATTAATTGAATATTCATAAACATAATCGTTAATAACAACTCTAATTCCAGCAATTAAACTTTTCTCTTCTTTTTGAGTTAATTTAACTGTTTTATTAAGTCTATTTCTAAAAGCTTTTTCTAATTTTTTAATTTGGGATTCATTAAGTAAGAAAGGAGTATAAATAATCCCAGTAATAATATTATCTTTTTCATTTGCAAGAGATTCAAAATGACTTGCGAAAAGATCAATATAAGAAATTAATTCTTTTTCTACGATTAAATTTAAAAAAGCAATCATATCAGCTTCAAGAGTTTTTCCAAATACTTGAGTTGTTACTTTAGCTTTCTCTTTATAATCAATAAAAGGAGAATTAAGTAGAGAAAAAAGATCTTTATCGTTTTTTAATGTAAAGACAATAAATTTAAGGTCTTCTTTATAAGCAGAAACTAAATTATTAGTTAATGCACTTTCAAATAAACCTTCACTAATTTTATTTACGATAGTAATTTTATCCATAATAATTAATTCTTTTTCTCTTTTTCAAATTCTTTTAGAAAATCATCAACAAATTTATCGTTATCTTCTTTTTTAACTTCACGACCAAGAATTTCTTTACTTGTTTCAATAGCTGCTTCGACAATTTCAGATTTAGCATCACTAATCATTTTGCGTTTTTGATCTTCAATATCCTTAGTAGCTTGAGTTTTTTGCTTTTCTATAGATTCTGATAATTCTTGTTGAAGAGTAGAAGCTTTATTTTCAGCAACTTTTTGAGCGTTAGCAATAATTTCTCCAGCCTTTTTTTGACTATCGATAATCATTTGATTTGATTTGATAGCGTTTTGTTCAGCAATAGTTTTATTTTCTTCACTATCTTTTATATTTTTTTCTATATAATCAGATCTTTGTTTTAATTTTTTCTTTAATGGCTTATAAGCTAACCAAATGAATAAAATTGCAACTAATATAAATAATGCAAGTTGCATCAAAGTAATATAAAGATTTGGTAACATATTAGCAATAGTAGTACCAATCTTCTCACTAAGTTGGGCTTCATCACATGAAGTTAGTGTTAAGCAAGATAAGCAAAGTGTGATTATACCTAAAACTTTTTTATTTTTAGACATCTCACTAGCCTCCTTTATTTACCAACAACGAAAGCCATTAAGATAGCAACAACAAGAATATAAATAGCAACAGATTCAATTAAACCAACACCAATAATCATGGTATTTCTAACATCACCAGCAGCACTTGGATTTCTTCCAATTGCTTCCATAGCTTTAGAGACTGACCATCCTTCTCCTAATGCAGCAAGACCCATACCGATACATGCAATACCTAAACCAATAAAAGTTAAATCCATAAATAAATCTCCTTTCTTTTTATATTAATTAAGCATTTACTTTAGCTTTTAAATCTTTTTTCATTATTTTTTTATTTTTCTTTTCTTCTTTATAAAGTTTTTTATTCTCAATAGCTTTTCTATAATCTTCAGGTGAAATATATTCCGTAGATATATTAATCATAGTTAATATACAGAAGACCGCTAATTGAATTAAACCATCAAATATATCGAAATATAAATGAGCAATAGGAGCTAAAACAGGAGTAATTGCTAAACCTGCATAATTTCCTAAAGGTGGAATAATAGTTCCAATTCCAACATAAATTAAAGTAATAACACAATAACCTGCTAAAGCATTACCGAATAAACGTAATGTAAGAGATAAAACATTCGACCACATCGTAACTAAATTAATTGGTAAGAAAACAGCAAAAGGTTCTGTATATCTTTTAAAATATGACCAATGTTTATATTTCATAGCTGTAAAATGAGTTAATCCAAATGTTACTAAAGCAAGTGATAATGGCATCGCTAAATTAGTAAATGGATTTGGTAAAGCTTCAAATGTAAATTTAGATGTTGGTTGTAATATATTAGGTAAACCAATCATACCAATTAAAAATCCAAAGAAAATATATAGACCACAATAAAGGATAAAACCTCCATATCCTTTAAATGCTGGACCCATAATTTGATCAACTTGTTTATCAGCAAAATTTGTAATAGCTTCAACAGCATTCATAAAACCTTTAGGTCTTTCTAAAGGATTATATTTTTTGATCTTAAAATGAACTATTAAAATTAAAATAATAATAATTAAAAATACTAATAAACTAGATAGAAATTCTGGTGGTAATTCATTCCAAGATAGCCATTTAATTACACGTTCAAAGTCCATACATAATTCCTTTCTACTTAAAAATAATTCCTAAAATATATCCACCTGTAAGCATAATAGGTGATATAAAAATATAAAAAATATTTGGTTTTGAGACGTTTTTTGTTAAATATAAGAACAAAAACGATAATCCGATTGCTAATACTGCAATGGCAAATCGACCAAACAATGATACTATAGTTTTGATATTTGGCTTATTAGAAAAGTTCCTATAAAAGACTTTTAATAAAAAACAAACCAAAATCATAAAAACGTAGTTTATGAAAAATAAAGATACAAATATATAATTAATTAAAGTAACTAATAAAGAAATTCCGATAATGAGGCCAACTAATAATATTCCTATTAATGTAATAATTAGAAATTTTAAATTTGCCCTTTCACTATCAACTTCATTCTTCATACTTTATCATTTAATTCTTATTTTACTTAAATGTCAAGGTGTGAGAAGGCAATATTTTATAATGTTTCATTATTTATAATAATGAGCAACAATATTTGAAGTAAAAATTATGTTAAAATTTGTAATAATTTTGCGAAAGATTATACTATTTCATTTTTAAATTTTTCATTTTGTATTAAAATTACATTAGAGGATTTAATTATGAAAAATTTTATATTTATATCTCCACATTTTCCAGATAGTTATTGGAAATTCTGTTTAGCCTTAAAAAATAGAGGATTTAATGTATTAGGAATAGGAGATGCACCATATTTTGAAATACCAGATCAATGTAAATATGCATTAACTGAATATTATTGCTGCTCAAATATGGAAAATTATGAAAATGAAAGAAGAGCAGTTCAATATTTTAAAGAAAAATATGGTGATATTGATTTCTTAGAATCTAATAATGAATTTTGGCTTGAAACAGATGCTAGACTTAGAGAAGAATTTAATATTAAATCTGGAGCAAATTTAGAAGAAGTTAAATATTTTAAACATAAATCATTACAAAAGAAGATATTTGAAAAAGCTGGAATTAAATCAGCTAGATATACCTTATTAACAACACTCGAAGCTCTTAAAGAGTTCGCTAATAAAGTTAATTATCCAATATTTGCTAAACCAGATAATGGTGTTGGAAGCCATGGTACATTTAAAATTAATAATGATGAAGAATTAGTTAATTTTTATAATTCTTGGGATAAAGTAACTCCTTATATAGTAGAAGAATTTATTCGTGGACAAATTATTTCTTATGATGGTGTATCTAATAATTCTGGTGATGTTTTATTTTCTACAAGTAATGTATTTCAAACAAGTATGCAAGATATCGTAAAAGATAATTTAGATGATATGTATTATTGTGTTCCTGAAATTGATAAAGATTTTGATGAACTTGGAAGAAAAATTATTAAGGCATTTAATTTAAAAACAAGATTCTTCCATATTGAATTTTTTAAATTATTGGAAGATCATCCTTATTTAGGTAAAAAAGGAACGATGGTACCTTTAGAAACTAATATGAGACCTGCTGGAGGATATACTCCTGATTTAATAAATTATGCTAATAGTGTTTCAGCTTATGATATTTATGCAGATTCAGTTGCTTATAATGAAAATAGACAAGTTCCTGGCGATAAAAAATATTTTGCTATAGCATCTAGTAGAAGGTATAATACTAAATATTGTCATTCTAGTGAAGAAATAATCGAGAAGTACAAATTTAATATTACAATGAGTGGTGATTACCCTATGGCTTTAAGAGATGATATGGGAGATTACTATTTCTTTGGTCGTTTTGATACTTTATTAGAAGCAATGGAATTTGATAAATTTGTTAGAGGAAAAGTAAATGAATAATGAAAAAAATAAAGATGGAATATTCGCTAATTTTAGAAAAAAACCTTTAAAACCTAACTCTTTTTTCGCAATTTGCGAAATTGAAAAGGGTAGTAAAAATAAATATGAATTCGATTTAGAGACTGGGTTTTTAAAGCTTGATAGAATCTTATATACATCTACTCATTATCCACATAACTATGGTTTTATACCTTTAACTTTATCTGATGATGGTGATCCATTAGACGTTTTAATTATTTCTAGTGAACCAATTTTACCATTATCAATTGTAGAATGTAGACCAATTGGTGTTTTAGAAATGCTTGATGGTGGAAGAAAAGATTATAAAATTATGGCTGTATGTAAAAAAGACCCATTTTATAATCAATATAATGATATAAGTGAACTTCCATCACACGTAGCTGATGAAATTAAACACTTTTTCAAAGTTTATAAGTCACTTGAAAATAAATCTACTGATATTGGAGATTTAGAAGGACACGAAAAAGCAGAAAAAGTCGTCAAAATGTCGATTGAAGCTTATGAAAAATCTATTTCTCAAGATTAATTTCTTTATTTATTCTTTCTAATTTATGTGAGGCAATTTGATAATATATTAAATCGCCTCTTTTTTTATAAAGATATAGTCCCCAATAATAGAACAATATATCTAAAAATGATATAAATGCTTTAACTCTTTTTCTTTTTGTTAAATTTAATTTTGAACCAAAATATTGTTTAAGGAAAAATTCGGATTGTTCTTCATTTAAATCATTTTCACTTATAAAACTTGCTAAATCAAAATAAGGATTATTCATTCCACTATATTCCCAATCAATGAAAATAACGCCATTAGATTTAAATAATAAATTATTTTGAACTAAATCATTGTGGCATAAGACAAGAGGATCTTTTTTAAATAATAATTGAACATCTTTAACAACATTTTTCTCATGCTTTGAATCAATATATTCTTCTTTAGATAATTCTTTTTTATAAACACCTAATTTATAAAACATTTGATAACCAAAATCGACTTTAATACCTGAATTATGTAATTTCTTTAAAGCTTTAGCTACATAATTTATTTGTTCATTAGTAGGTGTATTAACATATTGTATTGCGTTATGAACAAATTTAGATATTTTTAGACCAATATTAGTATTAATATAGATGATTTTATCGGATAAATTTAATTTTTCGATAGCTTTATAACTTTTTTCTTCATTTATATAAGATATAGTTTCATCACGATTATCTTTAGGCAAACGTAAAACATATGCGTCGTTAATTGAATAATTCTCGTTATTAAAACCAGAAGTTATTAATTCACAAGTACGCACTTTCTTATTAGTATTCTCTTCAAATAAAATCTTAATACGTTGTCTCATGTGCTCTATTATGATACAACAAAAAAAGAAATTATGGTATTATTTTAAATATGATTAATGTAGTTTTGTTTAGACCTGAAAAACCTTCGAATGTAGGTAACATTATGAGAACTGTCTCAGCAACAGATTCTTTCCTTATTATAATTGGTCCTTTAACTTTTGAATTTAATGATAAAAGCTTAAAAAGAGCAGGAATGGATTATTTAGAGAACTTAAATTATAAATATTATGATTCTCTTGATGAATTTTTAAAAGATTATGATCATAATAAAATATTTTATGTAACTAGATATAGTAAAAATTTATATTCTTCTTTTGACTATAGTAATGTTGTTGAAGATATTACTTTTATGTTTGGTAGAGAATCAACTGGAATTCCTCATGAATTATTAAGAAAACATATAAATCATACAATGAGAATTCCAATGGTTGCTAATGCTCGTAGCTTAAATTTATCTAATTCAGTTGCTTTGGTGCTTTATGAAGCACTTAGACAACGTAAATTTTATGGATTATCAACTAGAGAAGAAATAAAAGGGGAAGACTTCTTAGAAAAAGAAGACTAAAAACGTTTAGCGTTATTAATTAATTTATTAATATCATCTTTAATTTTATTTATATGATATGTTTCATATTTTAATAAATTAACTTTACCTAAAATTTGAGTTTTTTTGACATTTTTTATATTAGTAAAATAAACATCTCCATCAGCTTTATTTGATAAAACTAAAGCAAGTTCTAAAGCAATTTCAATTTCTTTATCAGTTGGATTATTTGAATAAATTAAAATATGAGCACCGCTATAATCTTTTATATGAACAAAATAACAATCCTTATTTGCTAAATGAAATGTTAATTCATTATTTTGTTTAGCGTTTTTTCCAAAAGCAATTTTAGTATTATTTATGAAAAAATAGTAAGGTTTAGCAGCGTTTTTATTTAATTTAGGGGGTATTTTGACTCTTAATTTAATTATTTCTTTCTTATTTAATTCATCTATTAATTCTAAATAATCATCTTCATTATAAAATTTAAAGATAGATAAAATTCCATCTATATAATCTAATTCTAATTTGCTAGAGTTAATATAATTATCAAGAAGAGACAAAGAAGTTTTAGCTTTTTTATATAATTTATAATAATGTTGAGAATTTTCTATTGACGTTAAATCAGTCTTTAAAGGAATATCAATTCCATAATAATTAAAATGAGTATCGCCTTTATCAATCTCATCTTGATTTAATAAAATATAATCACCATATTCTTTATACTTATAAGCTTCCGTAGCATTTTCTTTTTCTATTTTTAATTTCTCTATCTTATTATATATAGTCTTTCTTTTTCTTTTTAAACTAGAGATAACAGTTTGATATTTTTCTTTTAAATAATTAGTTTCTAATTGATCAATATAAGAATTAATATTATTAATATCTTTATCTTTAAATTCTTTATAAGTTTCTACTTTAGTAGGATATTCATAAATTAATCCATTAATAATAGGCCTTTTAGTATCTAAACTACGATATCTAAAAGCTTCAATTACTTTATTAGATTTAATAATTATTAAATTAGAATTAGCTTTAAATAATTCAAATATTAATGTGAAATGATATTTATCATAAGTATCAGTAGTTTTTATAAAATCAAAAGCAACAATATTATCATCATTACATAACTTAACATCAATTAAATAAGAATTCATCAATCTATTTTTAAGTCTATTAAGAAAATTAGATTGTAAAGAAAAATTAAATTTTTGATTAATTACTTTTAAAAATGGTTCATTATTATTAATGCTTAAAACTAAACCATATTCTTTATTTTTACTAAAATACAAAATATAGTCGCTCTTAGATAACTCCATTATTTTATTAACAAAACTGTTTAAGAATAAATCTTTAATATTTTTAATATTTTCTAATAAGTAATCTTTAAAAATCATATTTATTATTATAAACTTTTAGTGTTAAAAATTCTTTAAATATTTAGGAGATCTCTATGTATAAGATTGTTGATATGGAAAAGTTAGGTAGAAAAAGTGTCTTTGAATGGTTTAATTCATTTTCTAATCCTTGTTATTCTATAAATATTAAAGTAGATGTTACTAATGTTATTAAATTTTCTAAAGAAACTAATACATCATTCTTTATTAATTTTCTTTATTTAGTTACTAGAGCTTTAGATACAGTTGATGAATTAAGAATGAGAATAGTTAATAATGAAATTAGATTATATGATTATATAAATCCAGGATTTACAGTATTACAAGATTCAGGTCTATTTGATAATGTAACTGCTCCTTATTTTGATGATTATCATACATTTTATGAGAATACTCATAAAATGATAGAAATAGTTAAACATAAAGGACCACGTAAAGATACGTATAATGATTTAAAAACATATCAAGAATATTATATGACTTGTTTACCTTGGTTAGAATATGAATCAATGACTCATCCTATACCAAATAATGATAAAGAAAGTGCCTCAACACCAAGAATTTGTTGGGGCAAATATTATTTAGATAATGATCGATATTTATTATCATTTAATTTAACTGTATCTCATGCTTTAGTAGATGGATATGCATCTAGTAAAGCATTAAATAAAGTTAAAGAATACGCTTTAAATCCAAGTATTATATTAAAGTAATTTATTTATTAGATTCATTATTAGTAATATTTTCTTTATTATCTAATTCTTCATCTTTAATAACATCTAAACTATTAATACCACTAGCAACACCTAATCCATAGAAAACTTCTTCATTATTTTCTTCTTTATAATTAGGTAAGATAACATTAAGTAAGATTGCTAATAAAGTAGATATAGCTAATGAACTAATTTCAACATTACCTATCATTATTTTATAAGCATTAACAGAAGTGATATCACCTGCTAAACTCATAGCAGATAATCCTAAACCAACACCAAGAGTAATAGAAACTACTAATAAATTTTTAGTATTAGAGAAATCAACTTTCGAATCAATTAAACTTCTAAGACCATTTCCAGCAATCATACCAAATAAGATAATAGAAGCTCCACCAACTACTGGCTGAGGAAGAGTTTCAAATAAATTACCAATTGGAGTAATTACACCCATTATAATTGCAATTATTGCAGCAAATGCTAAGTTTCTAGGATTAAAGTTTTTAGTAATTGCTAAAACTGCACTATTTTCACCATATGTAGTAATATCAGGCCCACCGATAATGCCACTAATTGTAGTAGCTAATCCATCACCTAAAACAGTTCTATCTAATCCAGGATCTTTCATAAAATCTTTATTACAAATAGTAGAATTAGCACTAATATCTCCTAAATGTTCCATAAAAGTAACTAGAGCCATAGGAGCAGACATTATTAATCCACTAGTTAACATTGATCCATCAATATTACCTAAGCCTTCTTTACCAAAATATCCCCATATTTTATCTGCTTGTTGGAAGATAATTATTTTATCTACACCAAATAAACTACCATCTGTAAATTTATTAAAATCAATTAAAGGTGCACCTGGAATTCCAGGAATAGAAATTATTAAAGAATAAATATAGCCAACGATAAATCCTAATAAAACAGGAATAACTTTTAAAAATGATTTAGGTTTTGCAAAGGAATTAACTAAAACTATAGTTAATAAAGTAACTAAAGCACTAGTCCAAACTTTCCAAGAACTAGCACCAAAACTAATATATTGATTAAATATATTGTTATAAAACATCTTTGGAATCATAGTTAAACCAATTAAGATAATAATTGGTCCTGTAACTATAGGTGGTAATATTTTCTTGATTTTATCTACACCAATTAATTTAACTAATAAAGCAAATAACATTGATAAAATACCAACTACAGCAACACAAATCATAACAACAGCAGCTCTTTGATTATAATCTGGAGATCCAATAGTTAAATCAGGAGCAGACCCATCTTTAAGAGGCCAATTCATAATAGCAATTAAAGCTGGTAATAAAGCAAAACTACTACCAAGAAATACAGGTACTTTCTTTTTTGTAATAAAATAGAAAATTAAAGTTCCAATACCTGCACAAATTAATGTAAGTGGAACGCTTAGTCCGCATAACATAGGAACTAAAATTGTTGATCCAAGCATAGCAAACATATGTTGCAAACTTAAGACTGCATCTTTTCCACTAAAATGCATTTTTTTAAATAAATTTTTCATTTCCTTCCCCTTTCAAGCTAAAAAATAAGAAAAAGGACCCCTATTGGAGGGATCCTTTTGAATTTATCTTTAAAATTTTAATCTTACTTTTTCGCTTCATCTCGATAAGTCTAAATGAATTTGAATTATTTGTAAACAATTATTTTTAAAATTATTGAAATTTATACTTATAGAATTATTAATTCTATTTTTTTAATTATTAAAATAGTAAAATTAACTATAGAGGATTAATAAATTATACTAAATTCAAAAAAATAGTTGAGATTAGAAGGCTTTTTAACAAAATATGATAGTTAATGTATATTTAAAAAATATAAACGATATTAATTTAAATAAATTAGATTATGAAAATATTAGTGATTATTTAAAAAATAAATCTAATATTTCTAATAAAGACCATTATATTATTTCTTTAAAAGAAGAAAAATTTTTAAAAGAAATTCTTAATATAAAAGATAAATTGAATATAAAAACTAATGAATATAATAAGCCTTACTTAGTAAATAGCGATATTAAATATAATTTTTCTAATAAGAAAGATTATATTGCTTTAGCTATTAGTAAAGATGAAGTAGGAATAGATATTGAAGAAATAAAAGAAAATAATGATAGCAAATTATATAATTTTATAAATAATTATCATTCAGAATTTAAAAACTATAATCCTAAATTAATTTGGACAATTATCGAATCTTCTATTAAATTAATCGGAATTTTATCTTTAATATTTAAAGAAATAGAAATACTAAAAATTGAAAAAGAAGATGATATTAATTATTTATTCATTACTAAATATAAAGATATTTTAATGTATGGGAAAACAAAAATTATTAATAATTTATCTATAAGTGTATGCGCTTATAATGAAAATTTTGAAACAAATTATTATTAATTTTTATAGTTTTTAAACAATAATAAAATTGTTTATGATTGACAATAAACTCGGTCAAAAAATAATACATTTTTAATATTTTTTTAATTAAAATTGCGTATTTTCATGTTATTTTTTAATAATTATTATCTTTTAATAATTGTCAATCTAAAAAAATATGCAAAATACATTTTTGCAATTATTTAATAATATTGACTTAAATTATTATACGATTTTTGTAAAAATGTTTATTAATTTGATGTTAC
>CAKPNG010000009.1 GCA_934168325.1 uncultured Bacilli bacterium | reverse complement strand
GAGTAAAATTGAAAATTTGCTCAATTATGAATTTTAATACACTAGATTTTGAGTGAATACGCAAAACTCAGGTAATATAAATAATTATACACAAATATTATTGCATTTACTTATTTAATTTTGGTATAATTCTAAAGTATTACGAGGTGAGAAAGATGGCAAATATTAAATCACAAAAGAAAAGAATTAAAACTAACGAAAAGGCTAGAATTAGAAATGTTTCTTATAAGTCAAAATTAAGAACTGCAGTTAAGAATGTCAAAATAGCTTGTACAACTAATAATAAATCATTAGCTACTGAAAAATTAAATTTAGCTTTTTCAATTATTGACAGAGCTGTTGTTAAAGGTATTGAAAAATCAGCTACCGCTGCTCGTCAAAAAGCAAGTTTACAAAAATTAGTCAACGCTATTGCTGAATAGTTTTTTAAACTATTTTTATAAATTAACGGCTCGATGCCGTTTTTTTGTGCTAGAAATTTAAGATAAATAATTCAAAGTTATAAAAGCGATCTACTTCATTATGCTTGATTTTTTTATCAAGTTCATATAACTTTTCTAAAGATTTAGAAATTTCACCTTTTTTAAAATACTTAATATCTTTTAAAGCGTAATAAACTTTGCCACTTTTAATATTTAAAGTTTCTGCGATTTCATTAACACCATATCCCTTGTTTTTTAAATATAAAATACAATCAAGAGAAATTAAATTATTAGTCATCATAGTTATTAACATTATTGGCTCTATATTTTGAGTTAAACGTAAATCTCTATAAGCAGATAAAGCTTTTTCCTTATCTTTATTAATCAAATATTTTATTAAGTTAAAAACATCATCTTCTTGTGGTTTTGTAAAAATATCTAATACATCATTTAAAGTTATATGATCTTTGACATATAAACATAATTTTTCACTTTCATTAAGAAAAGCTTTCAAATCTGAGTTACTTCTATAAACAATTTCTTGAACAGCATCATCATCAATTTGAATATTCCTTTTAGCAAAAAAAGTTTTTACATATAGTGGCCATTCACTCTCTTTTAATGGAGCTAGTAATTTCCTATTTTCTTTTTTTATAGATTTTACAATGACATTATCTATATCGATTTCATTAGTTGGACAAATAAATATTAGATTGACATCTTCATTATCATCATGCTCTATATAATTTAAAGCAAATTGATAGTTATTTTTCTTTGTTATTTTAGCTTCTTTATTTTTCGAATATTTATTTTTCTTTTGAAGATATAAAGCGTTATCGACAACTACTACTTTTTTATTAAACGCTAAATCTAACTGATAGCATTCATTGATTGCATCGTCTATTAATGAATCATTGCCATTAAATTTAATAACATTTTTAAACTCATCTTTAAAAAATTTATTAATAAACGATGTTAAATATATATTAATTCTTTCTCTATCTTCACCAAAAAATACGTAAGTCATGCAAATATTATACACTAAATAATCATCATTTAAATTTAAAATCTCTATTAAAGTTTAAGAATATTATCATTTAAATTGAAAATTTATAAGTTATTGTTCCTTCTAAATCAGTTCTTCTGCATTTAATTTTTAATTTTTTTAAGTTTTCTAAAGTTTCTTTATTTGGATGACCAAATTTATTGTTTTTACCACAAGAAATAATAGCTTCTTTAGGGTTACAATAAGAAAGAAATTCATAACTTGAAGAAGTATTAGATCCATGATGTCCAACCTTTAAATAATCACATTCTAATTTATAATTATCTAAAATATATTTTTCAATTTTAGAAGAAGCATCACCCATTAATAAAAAATTATAATTTTTTATTTTAAAGCTTAAAACTAAGCTCTTATCGTTTTCATCTTCCATCAATTCTTTATCAATATTATTCAGATTTTTAAATGTAAAATATCGTGTTTTATAAGGAAAAACCTCACTATAATCAATTATTTTTTTAATTTTGAAATTATTTTTCAAACTGTCTAGGGCACCATAATGATCATAATCGTAATGCGTTATAAAGATATTATCTATTTTATAAATTCTTTTTTTAACTAAATAAGGTATTAAAACATTGTTAGCAATATCATAATTTTTAATACCACCAGTATCTACTAAATTATATTCATTTTTATATCTAATGAGTGTTGCATCTCCTTGTCCAACATTGATAAAGCTCACTTCACAAGTAAAACTATTTTCAATTGGAGCAACATATAATATAGTTAAGCAAACAAACTCTAATATTGTAATTTTTATCATTTTCTTATAATTTATTTCCGAAAAATAAATGAATATAAATAAAAATAAATAATATAAAATTAAATAAAAAGAATTAATAGTAGGAATGTAAATCGTCAGATAATCAAAATCAAACTTATTTAAAATATTCAAAGTTAATTTAATTATGTATTCAAAGTACTTAAAATTAACTCCATAAAACATAATAATTGAACAAAGAAATAATAATTTAAACCATGGTAATAACACTATTCCTAAAAATAAATTAATTATGTTTATTCCGTTATATGTATTTATTAAAAACGGAATTAATATTAAATAAAATATTAATTTTCTTTTACATTCTTTTTTAATTTTACTTTCGCTATATATAAATTGTGTTGATAAATATTGAATTATCATAATAAATAAAGGCAAATAAAATGATGCATTATATATTAACGTTTTAAATAATATTAGAAAAATTAAATATATAGTAATTTTAATTGACAATTTTTCTTGCTTATTTTTCTCACTAAAAATAATACCAATTATGAAAAATACAAATGTTCTTACAAAAATAAAACGATAAAAATTAAACAAAAATAACGGCAATAATAATATAAAAGAGAATATTTTAGCTTTTTTATCCAACATAAAATATTTTAATAATTTACTAATTCCGTATAATAGAAAATTAATAAAAACTCCACTGATAGAAAATAAATTTACTATCATCAGTTCTTTACTTATTATGTAACTTTTTGATCCATATTCAATTTCTCCAAAAAGTATTGAAGAAATAAAATATTTTGTATCTTCATCCTGAATCTTTTTAAGTACTTTTTCTTTATAACTTTCAAATTGTATTACAGATTTTCTCTTTATTTTTATTTCTTTAATATTAATTATTCTATTAATCCCTTGCTTAGATAGATATTCATTAAAATCAAAATTACCATCATATTTAGCAAAATCTATGTTTGAAAAATTGCCACAAATTTCGATTATATCAAATAAATTCACATCTTCTTTTTTATTATCAAAACAATAAAATTTCTCTTTTAAAGTTTGAACAATAAAGTAATTTTCTTTCCTTTTAGTAACTAGTGCTATTAAATTATTACAATTGGTTTCTTTAAAACTAATGTTAGCTTTTAAAAATCCACTGGTAAAACTAATAGCAATTATTAATAAAAGTTTTAATTTTCGATACCTTTTTAAAATTAAAAAAAATACTATGATTATTAATGATATCGAGATGAAAATACAATTTTTATCTAATAGAAGTAATCCAACAATAAAGGATAATAAAATAATTAAGCAGAACATTAATCAGATAAAATTACATAATTTCTTAATTTTGTATAAGTTGCATTGCCTATCCCTGTTACTTTCATTAAATCTTCAATTGTTTGATAAAGCCCATTATCATCTCGATATTTTATTATGGATTCACAAATAGTTTTTCCTATTCCTTCTACGTAAGTTAGATCTTCCGGATCATTAAAAGAATTAATATTAACCTTTTGAATCTCATCATCACTACAAATATCTGTTGGATCATATCTTGGTGGGATATAATATTGGATATTTTTGCTTACTATTGCTGTTGGTAAATAAGCTCTCGTATCAGCTCGGTCAGTTATTCCTCCTGCTTTTTCAATTAAATCTTGCATACATGAACCATCTTCTAGTAAATAATTACCAGGACTAACAATATAACCAGATATTCCAATTGAATTTCTAACAATGTCAGTAGTTGTATCAGTACCTTGTTTAAAGCTATTAAAATCAATAAATTGCATACAAACTAATGCAATTATTGTCGATACAGCTACACCAATTAAAATTTTAATTGTTAATGTCATAACAATACCTCCTTAATATACAAGTAGTATTATTTCGAGGAATATTTGGGGTAATAAAATATAATAAATTATTATAAATAAAAATAGCGCAGATATACTGCGTTATTTTTATTACAAAATTAATTGTTAACAATTAATTAACTTCAAGAATTTCAATTTGGTAAGGCTTAATTGCTTTAACACTAACAACATCGCCAGCTTTTTTACCAATTAAAGCTTGTCCTAATGAACATTCATTGCTAATTTTTAAATTGTTTGGGTCAGTAACTGGATCAGATTCAATACTTGAAACAATTTTAACGGTGTATTCAGTATTATCGGCTAATTCTTTATATCTAACAACACTAGAAACATTAATTGTTTTAGCTTTCTTTGTTCCATCAATAATTTTTGCATTGTTTAAAATATATTCAATTTCAGCAATTCTTCCTTCGATTTCTGCTTGTTTATTTCTTGCAGCATCATAATCAGCGTTTTCTGATAAGTCACCCATTGCTCTAGCAGCTTGTAATTGTTCAATTACTTCAGGACGAGCAACATCAAGAAGGTGTCTATATTCTTTTTCTAAATTTTCTTTACCTTCAAGAGTTAATATATATTCTTTATTTGTTGTACTAGCCATTATAATTTTCTCCTTAATCTTATTAATTATACTAATTAATAAATAATATTTCTATATATTTAATTTTTTAATTCATTTATTTTTGGATCATCATTAAAAGCGTTTAAAACTTCTTCAGCTTCAGATAATTCATCTTCATCAGTAACTTCTTCAATATTACCATCTTCTTTATATTTCATCAAAATCAATTCATCAGGATTAGATTTATCATAAATAAAAGCATAAGTAGTATTTCTTTCTTCATTTTCATAGGTAAATAAAATTTCCATTAAATATTTATTACCATCTTCATCATAAATTTCAATTTGATTATCATTTAATTTTTCCATCTTTCTTTGCCTCCAAAAATTTTTCTAAAATAATTACTGCTGAGAACATATCAATCATTTTATCTTGCTTAGCTTTTTTATAATTCATTGACATTAATTTTTCACGAGCTTCAATTGTTGAATATCTTTCATCTTGGAAATAGATATTTAAATTACTATTAAGTTTTTTTAGATCATCAGTAAATCTTTTAACAGAATTGCAACGAGTTTGCTCTTCACCATTTAATGTCAATGGATAGCCAATTACAATATTATAAATTTCATATTTATTGCAAACTTCTATAACATGTTCACGTGCTTTTTTATAATTGCCAACTTCAAATACAAAATTTTCAATTCCATGAACAATACCTAGTGAATCATTCATAGAAATGCCAATTGTTGTAGTTCCTAAATCAAGTCCAATATATTTTTCCATTATAATAAATTCTCAGCCTTTAATGTAATAAACTTTTCAACATCAACGATGTTGCCTTGGGCAAGTTCAGGTTTACCACCACCAGAACCTCCTACGAGTTTAGTTATCTTCTTAACAATGTCTCCAGCTTTAATTCCTTTTTGAGTTAATGATTTACTAACGCCAACAAGTAATGGATTTTTATCATCATTTTTACCAGCAAGAACAATTATAAAATTATCTTTATTAGCTTTTAATAAATCATAAATTGCTATCATTCCATCTTTTTTAAATTCTGGAATATATTTTATTAAAGTGCAAATATCACCATCATTTTGGAATTCGTTATTTAATAATTTGCATTGTGATTGGCAGGCTTTTTTATTAAAATCGGCGATTATTGAATCTTTATAAGTAAGCTCTTCCATCAAAACATTGAGTTTTGATTCGATATCTAATTCACTTGAAACATTTAATTTTTCTTTAATTTCATTTAATAAAAGTTCTTTCTTTTTCAAATATTCTAAGGCTTTACGACCTGTTAAAGCTTGAATTCTTCTAACACCGCTTGAAATAGCTTCTTCACTTTCTATTACAAATAAACCAATTTCACTAGTATTTTGAACATGACATCCACCACAGAATTCAGTTGAAATATCACCAAATTTTACAACACGAACTGTATCGCCATATTTCTCACCAAATTCAGCAATAGCTCCTGTTTTCTTAGCTTCTTCAATTGGTAAAACTAATGTTTTGCGATCAACACAACTTTCAATATAATCATTAACTTTGCGTTCTACTCTCTTTAAATCGTTATTTGAAACTTTTTCGTAATGAGAGAAGTCGAAACGTAAATAATCTTCATTTACAAAGCTACCTTTTTGTTTAACTTCTTCACCTAAAACAGATATAAGGGCACTTTGTAATAAATGTGTAGCACTATGATTTTTCATAATGTCATGACGTTTAATTCTGTCAACTTTTAATTTAAAAGTATCACCAACTTTGATGGTTCCATAAATTACTTTAACATGATGTAAGTTTTGTTTATTAGGAGCTTTGGTAGTATTAATAACTTGAGCATTAGCATTGTCATTGACAATTTCACCAGTATCTCCAACTTCTCCACCCATTTCTCCATAAAAGACAGTTTTTTCAAATATGACTTCGCCATTATCCTCTATTTCATCTACTTTAACACCATCTTTAAATAAAGCTATTACTTTTCCATCGATTTCTTCATCATCATAATAAAATTCAGATTCAGTAGTGAAATCTAATAAATCTTTTGATTGTTTATTAAATGATTCAATTACCTTTCTAGAATTTCTAGCTAATTCTTTTTGATGTTCTAAACATTGATTAAATTCATCTAAATCAACTTTAACATCTCTATCAAAGCAAATTTCTTTAGTTAATTCGATTGGGAATCCAAATGTATCATATAATTTAAATGCGTCTTTTCCAGTTAAAGTATCACTATTTTCAATTAAAGAATTTAAAATATTTTCTCCAGAAACTAATGTTTTTAAAAATTTAACTTCTTCAATTTTAATAAGTTTTTGAATAATATCTCTTTTTTCTATTAAATAAGGATAAAAATCTTTCATTACTTTGATTACAGAATCAACCAATTTATATAAGAAAGGCTCATTAAATCCAATTTTTTGTCCATAGCGCATTGCTCTTCTTAAAATACGTCTTAAAACATATCCACGACCTTCATTTGAGAAAGATGCGCCATCAGCTAAAGCAAATGTACATGTTCTAATATGATCTGCAATAACTCTATAAGACATTAAATATTCACCTTCATAAGGTTTATTTGCCATTTTTTCTGTATCTTTAATAATTGGCATAAATAAATCGGTTTCAAAATTAGTATCTGTTTCTTGTAAAACGCATGCAATTCTTTCAAGTCCAGCACCAGTATCAATATTTTTATGTGGTAATTCTTTATATTTACTTCTTTCTACACCATTAACAGCATTAAATTGTGAGAAAACAATACCCCAAATTTCAATATATCTATCGTTTTCAATATCTTCTTCCAATAATTTAATGCCTAAATGATCTTTATCCCATTTTTCTCCTCTATCAAAGAAAACTTCAGTATTAGGTCCGCAAGGTCCTTCGCCAATTTGCCAAAAGTTGCCTTCTAAAGGAATAAGATGGGTCTTATCAATTCCTGCTTTTTGCCAAAGTTCATAAGCTTCTAAATCACTAGGATGATAAGTTACATAAAGTTTATCTTTATCAATTCCAAAATACTTATCACTTGTTAATATTTCATATGCCCAAGCAATTACTTCTTTTCTAAAATAATCTCCAATAGAGAAATTACCTAACATTTCAAAAAAAGTATGATGTCTAGCGGTTCTTCCTACATTATCGATATCATTAGTACGAATACATTTTTGAACATTAGTAATTCTTTTACATTCTGGTATTTCACTACCATCAAAATATTTCTTTAAAGCACTAACTCCAGCATTAATCCAAAGTAAAGTAGGATCATTATTAGGAATTAAACTTGCTCCTGGTTCAATCATATGTCCTCTTTCTTTAAAGAAATTTAACCATGTTTCACGAATTTGTTGACTTGTCAATTTATTCATATATAAACCTCCAAAAATAAAAAAAGTTCCTATCATTTAGGAACGAATTATCGCGGTACCATCCTAATTCTTAATTAATATAATTAAGCTCTTAATTTTTAAATTTTAAATTAAATGAAAATTGGCTCTAGATTACTATTTTTATATGTCTTTCACCACCGCATACTCTCTAAGAAAAATAGTTAATCCTTCTTTTTTCACCATAATTATATCAAAAACTTACTCTAAGTAAATATTTAATTTAATGCTGATACTTAATATGTTAAAATACTGTCATGTCGAATCATAATATAAATACAAAGATTAGCGATTTTTTTAAAATCGCTTCAAGAACTACAACAATTAAAAAAGAAATTATTGGTGGAATATTATCATTTATATGTATGTGTTATATTTTACCAGTAAATGCAATGATTTTATCCTCAATGGGGATAGATTCAAATGGTGTATTTGCTGTTACTGCTATAATTGGAGCTTTTTCAACAATTTTAATGGCTTTATTAGCAAATTATCCTGTCGTTTTATCAAGTGGTATGGGGTTAAATGCCTTCTTATCTTATACTATATGTAATCAAATTTTTTCTGGGCCACATAGCTGGCAAAAATCATTAATCGTTTTAACAATATCTGGAATAATATTTTTTATTTTCAGTGTTACACCTTTAAGAAGAAAATTTTTAGATTCAATTCCAAAGCAAATTAAAGTAATAATTAGTGCTTCTCTAGGTATCTTTATATGTTTTGTAGGCTTAAATAATTCTGGAATTATAGTCTCAAATCCTGATACTTTAGTAAAATTCGGAGAATTAATTAAAATAGCAAAGGTTAATAGTCAAACAATTATAAATCCAACTCCATTAATAGCGTTAATTGGTATTTTTATAATTATTACTTTAATGTTTATAAAAGCAAAATATAAGTTTTTAAATACATTTGCAATACCTTTAACTGTTATATTTTTAACGATCATTTCAATAGTATGTGCTTATTCTGGATTAGATATTTACGGTTCTATAAATGAAGGTGTATATAATAATGGTTTATTAAACTTTAAAGATCCTTCAATTTGGTTACCATCCGGTATTAAAAATGTAGTTTTTTATGGGTTTTTAGTTGAAACTGATATTACATTTGGTGAACTATTAATTGATGTATTCTCTTCACCTGCTTCATATATAGCAATATTTAGTCTATTTATGGTTAATATATTTGATACTACATCTACATTATTTAGCATTACAAAAGAAGCTAATTTAATTGATGAAAACGGCAAAATTATTAATTTAAGAAGAGCAATGATTGCTGATTCTTTAGGCTGCTTATTAAGTGGCCCTTTAGGAACAAGTAGTGTTACTTCATTAGCTGAATCTGCAGTCGGTGTTTCATATGGTGCTAAAACTGGATTATCAAGTTTAACAGCTGGCGTGTTGATGTTATGCTGTGTTTTCTTATATCCTATTTTCCATTTTTTTACTGCTTTTTCAATTACTGCACCTGTATTATTTGCTGTTGGATTGACAATTTTTATTAATAATTTAAAAGAATTAGATAAAAATGATTTTACTATATTAATTAGTTTTACTGTTAGTATCATTTTTACACTTTTATCTTATTCTATTACAAAAGGAATTGGTATTAGTTTAATTATTTATTCATTATTATATATATTTTCTAAAAATAGAAAAGATGTACCAATTCTAGTTTACATAATTACAATACTATTTTTGATAGATATAATTCTTGAAGAAATTCTTCATCATTTAATTTAAAAGTCTACTAATCTAGATTTTTTTAATAGTTTTTGAGTTTACCTTTATAATAAACTTTATCAATTATTCCACCACCAAGGCAGATATCACCATCATATAATACGCAAGCTTGACCAGGTGTTACAGCTTTATAATAATCATCAAATTTAAGAGTAATTGTGCCATCTTCATTATTAAAAAGAGTAACTCCTAAATCTTTTTGACGATATCTAAATTTTGCATAAATATGTGTATTATCTTCTATTTTACCATTAAACAAATTAATTTCATTGACAATACATGTATCACTAAATAAATGTTCATCTTCCTTTCCACTTGCTACATATAATATATTATTTTTAACATCTTTTTTACAAACAAACCAGCCTTTAGCAACTTCACCTTTTATTCCGCCGATGCCAAGACCTTTTCTTTGTCCTAAAGTATAATACATAACACCATCATGAATTCCTAATACTCTATTAGTAGCAATATCAACAATATTTCCTTTTTTAGCAGGAATATAATTTTGCAAAAATTGCTTAAAATTTCTTTCACCAATAAAGCAAATCCCAGTAGAATCTTTTTTATCTTCAACACTTATTAAATTTAATTTATGAGCAATTTCTCTAACCTTATCTTTAGTAATATCACCCAAAGGAAATAAACAACTTTTTAATTGATTTAATGATATTTGACTTAAAAAATATGTTTGATCTTTATTTAAATCTTTAGCTTTATATAAATAAGTTTTACCATCTACATCAACTCTTTTTGCATAATGTCCCATTGCAATCATATCGCAATTATTTTTCTTAGCAAAATTATAAAAAGCATCAAATTTAATATATTTATTACAGAAAATATCAGGATTTGGTGTTCTACCTTTCTCATATTCATTTAAAAAATATGTAAAAACATTATCCCAATATTCTTTAACAAAATCTATTCTCATCATAGGTAAACCTAAAGATTCAGCTACTTTACAAGCATCTTGATAGTCTTTTTCTTGAGGACACATATTATCATCAACTGTTGGATTTCCTAAAACATCATTATTTGCCATACTATCCCAATTTCTCATAAAACAGCAAATAACTTCATATCCTTGTTCTTTTAATAAATAAGCAGCAACAGCACTATCAACTCCACCACTTAACCCTAACATTACTCTCATTTAAATAATTCCTCACTATCAAGTACTAATGTAAAAGGTCCATCATTGATTAGTGAAACTTTCATATCTTCACCAAACATTCCTTCTTTTACTTCTAAATTAAGTTCTCTTAAATAATCATTAAATAATTTATAAAGTTCATTAGCTTTTTCAAAATGCATACAATTCGTAAAAGATGGTCTATTTCCTTTACTAGCATCAGCGTATAAAGTAAATTGAGAAATACTTAAAATTGATCCATTAACATCAAATATTGATTTATTAGTTTTTCCATTTTCATCCATAAATATTCTTAATTTAGATACTTTTAAAGCCAATTTTTTAGAGATCTCTTCATTATCTCCTTCTTTAAAAGAAACTAATAATAAGTAACCTTTACTTATTTCACTTATAATTTGGTTATTTACTTCGACACTTGCTTTTAATACATTTTGTAATACGATTTTCATGATAATTATTATATAATATTTTTATGTTAAAACCACTAGCTTTTCGAATAAGACCATATCATTTAAGTGAAATTTTAGGACAAAACGATTTAGTAGGGCCTAATGGCTTTTTAACAAACTCAATAAATGAAAATATGCCAGTTTCATTTATCCTTTTTGGACCTCCAGGAACTGGAAAAACTACTATCGCAGAAGCTTATGCTCATGATATTAAAATTCCTTTTTTAAAAATTAATGCTGTTACTTCTAATAAAAAAGATTTAGAAGATGCTATAAAAGAAGCTAAAACTCAAGGACAAATTTTATTAATCATTGATGAAGTCCATCGATTAAATAAAGATAAGCAAGATATTTTATTACCTTACGTTGAAGATGGTAGCATTATTTTAATTGGAGCTACTACTTCTAATCCTTATATATCAATTAATAAAGCTATTAGAAGTCGTACTCATTTATTAGAAGTCAAAAAACTTAATAATGATGATTTAATTACTGGTTTAACTAGAGCTATTGAAAGTAGTAATGGATTAAATAATAAAATTAAATTAAATAACGAAATCTTAACTTATATCGCTAATAGATCTAATGGCGATTTTAGATTTGCTTTAAATTTTTTAGATATAATTTATCTTACTTTTAAAGGTAAAGATATCACTTTAGACGATGTTAAATCTATTAATAAAATATCAAATATCCAAATGGATAGAGATGAGGATGATCATTATAATGCAGTTAGTGCCTTACAAAAATCGATTAGAGGAAGCGATGTAAATGCTGCATTATATTATTTAGCAAGATTATGTTTAGCAAATGATTTAGATTCTATAAGTCGAAGATTAATGGTTATTGCTTATGAAGATATTGGTTTAGCTAATCCTAATGCTTGTATGCGTACTAAATTAGCAATTGATGCTGCTAATCAACTAGGTTTTCCTGAAGCTCGTATTCCTTTAGCTAATGCTGTTATAGATTTAGCTTTATCACCAAAAAGCCGTTCAGCTATTGATTCTTTAGATTCAGCAATTAGTTTAGCAAATGATAAACCACTAGATGTATTAGATTATTTAAAATACACCCCAGTTAATACCTTAGATATTGATAAATATCCTTATGATCGCCCAGATTTATGGATAAAAATGCAATATTTACCAGAATTAATTAAATATTATGAATTTTATAAGCCAAATAATTCTGGACAATACGAAAAAATACTTAATGAAAATTATAATAAAATTAAACAAATTAAAAGATCTTCAAATTTAAGAGAATTAAAAACTAAAAAATAAATGCATTTTTAGTTTCGCTTTCAATTTCACTGTATCCATTTTTATTGGTATAAAGTGTACAAAGTAATTCGCCTTTTTCTACTTTATCACCAATTTTTTTATTTAAAACAATACCAGCAGACATATCAATAACATCAGTTATAACTTCACGTCCACCACCAAGTTTCATAGCACATTTTCCAATAGTTAAAGCATCAATTCTTTTAATGATACCTTCTTTATCGCTATAAATAGGAATTATATTTTTAGCCATTTCAAATTTATCTGGATTTAAAATATAACTTGTATCGCCTTTTTGAGCTTTAACGAATTCGACAAATTTATCA
The DNA here is from genome assembly GCA_934168325.1 of uncultured Bacilli bacterium. Classification (GTDB taxonomy): domain Bacteria; phylum Bacillota_I; class Bacilli_A; order RFN20; family CAG-826; genus Onthovivens. The sequence continues at coordinate 35,617 of CAKPNG010000009.1, read as the reverse complement.
AATGCCTTACCATTTTTAACATTTTCTAAAATTGCTTCTTTAGCTTCTTCAGTAGTTTTAAATAATTTAGCTTGGGTAAGCATAATTGATCCACTATTTACACATAAATCAAATAAATCTTTTGGGCCATGACCTTTTAAAGTATTTATAGCTTCTTTAACTTCAAGATTATTACCAACTGCAAAACCTAAAGGTTGATCCATATCAGTAACTTCAGCGCGAACATCTTTTCCTAAATGTTTACCAATATCAATCATTAAATCAGCTAATTCATGAGCTTTTTCTTTAGTTTTCATAAAAGCTCCACAACCGTATTTAACATCTAATAATATACAATCAGATCCACTAGCTAATTTTTTAGACATAATTGAAGAAGCAATTAAAGGAATGCAACTTACTGTAGCTGTTACATCTCTAAGAGCATATAATTTTTTATCTGCTGGGTCTAAATCACTTGATTGACCAATTATAGCCATTCCAACATTTCTAATTTGTTCTTTAAATTCATGAATATTTTCATAAATATCAAAACCAGGGATAGATTCTAATTTATCTAAAGTTCCACCGGTATGACCTAAGCCTCTGCCACTCATTTTAGCAAGTTTTCCACCACAACTAGCAACCATTGGTCCTAAAACTAAACTAACTTTATCACCAACACCACCAGTTGAATGTTTATCTATTTTTAATCCAGGAATATCAGATAAATCCCAAATTTCTCCACTATTTTCCATTTCTAAAGTTAAAATAGCAGTTTCTTCAGCATCCATACCTTTAAGATAAATAGCCATTAATAAAGCACTTGCTTGATAATCAGGGATGCTACCTTTTACATAATTTTCAATAAAAAAATGTATTTCATCACGAGTTAATTTTAATCCATCACGCTTATGTTCAATTATTTCTTCCATTATCATAAAGTATATCTCCTAATTTTTATATATTTTATCATATTTTAATTGGATTTTTTATAATAAAAACAATATTATAAAGACATGGAAAATTATGAGTTATTTATAGAACATTTAAAAAATCATTTTGATTCAAAAACAGTCGAAGATTTGATTAATTCCTTAGATAAAGAACCTACCGGAAGCTTATTATTAAATACAAAGAAAATTAATATAGAAACATTAAATAAATATTTTTCTAGTTTAAGGAAGCATCCTTTTGTCGATAATGTTTATTATTACGATAAGCAAATCGATTTTCCTGGTAAATCATTTTTATTTGATAACGGAGCATACTATATAATGGATTCTAGTAGCTTACTAATTCACTATTTTTTAGATATTAAAGATGGATTTAATATATTAGATTTATGTGCTGCTCCAGGTGGAAAAACAATTTCTATCTCTTTAAAAAATCCAAATTGTAATATTATAAGTAACGATATTTCTATGCCTAGAATATTATCAATGAGAGAAAATTTAGAAAGATTAGGAATCGTAAATGTCGCTCTTTCTTGTATAAACCCTGCAAAACTCGACTTAAAATATAAAAATACATTTGATATTATAATTTTAGATGCACCTTGTAGTGGGTCAAGTATGTTTAGAAAAAATGAATTTTCTAAATTAGATTGGTCTATTGAAAAAGTAAATAAATGTGTAAATACTCAAAAAGAATTAATTCAAATAGCGTTTAATTTATTAAAACCTGGAGGAATATTATCGTATTCAACTTGTTCTTTTTCTTATGAAGAAAATGAAGGTGTTATTTTAGATTTTTTAAATAAAGAACCAACAGCTAAATTGATTAATCTACCACATATCGATGGTGAATATCGACATAAAGATTTAAAAGAAGCAATTCATTTATTTCCTAATTTATATAATGGAGAAGGTCAATTTATTTGCCAAATAAAAAAAGATGAATCATTAATTAATTCATCACTTCCTAAAAATAAAAAAATATCAATAAATAAGCAAAAAGATTTAAATTTATTAAATTTTAATTATCAAGAAATTAAAAATAATCACTTATATTTATTTAATAATTATTTAGATTTATCAAATTTCAATATTATTAAAAACGGATTAGATGCTTATGAAATTAAAAAAGATTTTCTTATTCCTACTTTCCATTTAGCTCATTATTTAGATAATAATAATTCAATTAAATTAAATGAAATAGACTTTAAAAAATATATTCATGGTGATTTAATTAAAACTAACTTAGCTTTACCAAATGGTTTCTATGTTGTTTCTTATGAAAATATTAATTTAGGTTATGTTAAAAAAATAGGAAATGACTTAAAAAATTATTATCCTAAAGGTCTTAGGCATTAAAGTTCTTCATTTGAACTTCATCTATTTTTCTTAAAGATTTTAAAGCATCTGACATCATATCATGAGCTTCTAAAGCTATTTTAGATGTAGTTGCATTTTGATAATCTTCATTTGTAAATCTATGAATATACTTGATTTCTACAGGGTAATTCTTTGAATTATCATGGATTTTTAAAACTCTAAAAGTTCCAAATAACGCCATAACTATAATATCAGATCCTGTTTTAAATGCAGGTCTAAATGTACCATGATGGAATTCTAAAATATCTTGATTTGGATTTTTATTTCTTGTTCCTTCAGGGAATATAACCCAATCTAAATTAGGATGGTCTATCATAAATACTTCTATTTCTTTCATAATTCTAAGTTGTTGCTTTAAATCATCTCTATCAAGAAATTTACCATTTAATAAAGTTACGATTCTACCAACAACTGGCATTTTTTTAATTTGAATTTTAGCAGCAAATGTAATAGGCTTTTCACTTAAAGCAATAAAAATTAATGGATCTAAATCACTTAAATGATTGCATACTACTAAACGAGCTTTATCTTTATTCTTTTTAAATAATTCATCACTATCATAAGTTAAATAATTAATATGAAATTTCTTTAAAACATATCTTATCAATTTTTGAGTTTTATAAAATCTTAATTCAATTGAGTATTTTTCAGGATGTTTAGAAAATTTTAATATCCAAGTAAAATAAGCCCAAATAATTTTAGGCAAGCAAAAGAATAATACACGTAAATATTTAAACATTTTTATCTCCTTTTTTATAAAAAGTATTTAAACAGTATTGTTCTATCGTAATATTTCGCCCATATGTATCGCAGTTATTAAGATTACCAGCAATACCTATTTCGTATTTACAGTATTCTTTTAAATCTAAATAAAAATTATTGTTTGTAGTATTAATTAAAACTATATAATCTAGCTTTTCATTATTTTCAGTTAGATTCATGTTTTTTAACATTATAGAAAAAATATTATTATCTAAATTAAGAACTTCATAACAGTTTTTAATTTCTTCTGCTTTATAAAACTTTTTACTACTACTATTTTTACGAATATTAGCCATCGATTTAAAATATAAATAATTTCCGACACGATCATCTAATAAATCCCAACGGAACATATTATATTTATCACCTAAATTATAAGTGTTATCGAGTCCATTCTTACTTAATCCCATTTCTTGACCTGCATGAAAAAATGGAACACCAACCGATAATAAAATAGTACCATTTATCATATTGATAATTCTTAATTTATCTTTAAGAGTCATGCTTTTACCAAAACAAGCATCAATTTTATCAAATAAAGTCATATTATCATGACATTCAACGTAATTTATACTTTGATTTGCGTTTTGAAAACGAGGTTGTAAATTATTGAAATTAATTGAGCTTCCTAAGTATGCAAAAGTAAAATCACTCTTTTTAGAAATATTGCCAAGTCCAAAGCCTCTATCAGAATTATTAAAATTAGATCCTCTTAAAGTGTCACGATAAAAATCATTAAAGAAAGCAACTTCAGGAATCTTAAAAGAATTATAAATAGTTGTTTTCTTATCAGATGGTAAATCAGTTGGCATATCCCAACCTTCTCCATATATCATAATATTATTATTAATAGCACGTAATTTAATTAATAATTCTTTAGTAGTATCAATATCAGTTATACCAAATAAATCAAATCTAAAGCCATCTACTTTAAATTCACTAGCTAAATAAGTTAGTGAATCAATTATTAATTTACGAACCATCTTTCTTTCACTAGCTAAATCATTTCCGCATCCAGTAGCGTTACATAATAATCCATTTTGTCTTTTTCTAAAATAATAATTAGGAACTAATCTTTCAAATACGCTAGTTTCATATTCATAAACGTGATTATAAACAACATCTAGATTAACTCTAATACCAGCTTGATGTAATTTAGAAATCATTTTTTTACATTCAATAATTCGAGAATAAGCATTATTAGGATCAGTTGAATAACTTCCTTCTAAAGCAAAATATTGTTGAGGATCATATCCCCAATTATATTTAATATCAGGATTTAATTCATCAACTGTTTTAAAATCTAAAATAGGTAAAAGTTGAACGTGAGTAATTCCTAATGTTTTTAAATAATCAAAACCAACAGGATTACCATTTTTAGTTTTAATTCCTTCTTCAATTAAACCTAAAAATTTACCTTTATTTTCAATAGAAGTTGATTTATCAATAGTAAAATCTCTTACGTGAAGTTCATAAATTATCGTATCAACATAATTTTTATAAACTGGAGGTATATTTTCATACATCTCCATTTTTGTTTTATTTAAATCAATAACAACACTATCTTTTCCATTAGCGTCGCTTCCTTTACCATAAGGATCAGTAACAATATTAGTAATACCACTATTTGTAACCTTATAACGATATTGATAAAGCTCAAAATCGCCTTTTAAAGTAATTTCGTAAACTCCTTTATCTTGACGTATCATTTTATAACTTAAAAAATTTTCACCAGGTTTTCTAATTAATAAAGAAACATAATTTGCTAAAGGAGCCCAAACTTTAAAAGTAGTATATTCTTTATTATAAGTAGCACCTAAATCATCACCATCATAATAATAATCATCATCAAAATTCTTATCAAAAGTTATATCGTTAACATTTAATGGTACCATACCAAAAGAATTGATATTTATATAATATGAATTACCTAAAGCTAGTTTATTTTTACTCTTACATTCATATAAAACTAAACCATTTAAAAATGAATTATTAACTATCGTTAATTTTTCAACTAATCCTTTATCATTAAATAATTCAATTGGAGTCTTTTCATCTTTACTAATTGATGAGAATATAGCAACCCTAATCGTTTTATAATCTATAAGTTTCGCACTAAAATAAGTATCAAGCATATATATTCACCTTTCAAAATAATATTATTTATAAAGAATTAATTCAACTATATAATTTTATTTCGCAACAAATGAAGATTGAGAATATGAACCAGGATTTTCTTCTGCTTCAGTTGGATCTTTATAGTCAGACGTATGTACTAAAACTTTTGCACCTTTATTACTATTAGTACTTGCACCACTTTCTACGATTCCATCATCTTTTAATCTTTGGAATATATGACTAGATCTATTGTATCCAAAATTAAATTCACGTTGAATCATCGAAATGCTACAACTTTCTTTATTAGCCATAATATATTCTTTAACTGTTTCATACATTTCATCTTTAGGGACTTCATGTATAACACCTAAATCATTTTGCTCTAAACGAGCTTTATCAAGTAAGCCAACAAATTTTTGGTCATAATTTAGTGGGAAATGTGTTTTTAAATAATCGACGACACGCTTGATTTCCATATTATCAACAAAACAACCTTGGACACGAGGTTTTTCTTGTTTTGAAATTAGATTACAACTAACAAGCATATCGCCATTTCCAAGTAATTTTTCAGCTCCGCCTTCACCTAAAATAACCATTGAGTCAGTAGTACTTGATGTTAATAAAGCAACTCTAGTACCTAAATTAGCTTTAATGCTACCAGTAATAACATCAGTTGAAGGACGTTGAGTAGCAATAATCATATGAATTCCAGCTGCACGAGCTTTTTGTCCTAATCTTTGAACTGGTTTTTCAATAGATTTAACAGATTCAATCAAGTCTGCAAATTCATCGATAATAACGATAATATATGGAATTTTTTCAGTTTTAGTTTCAGCAGCATATTCATTATATTGTTTAATATTACTAACACTAGTTAATTCAAATTTAGTAAAACGATCTTCCATTTCATCAACTAATTTTAATAAAGTAGCACTTGCTTCAGTAGGTTCAGTAATAATTGGGCAAAGCAAATGTGGCATTTCTTTATATTTAGAGAATTCAACTCTTTTTGGATCAACCATTACAAGTTTTAAATCTTCAGGTGAATTTCTCATTATTAAAGATAAAATAACTGAATGCATAAAAATAGATTTACCACTTCCAGTACTTCCACATACTAACATATGAGGGAATTCTACTAAATCGGCATTTATATAAGAACCACTAATATTTTTACCAAAAGGAATATATAAATGTCCTGGTTTAGGTGTAGGTAAATGATTATAAACATCTTTAAAGTTAACTAGTGAACGATCTTCATTAGCGATTTCAATACCAGAAGTAGTTCTTCCTTGAACAATTGGAACAAATCTAGCATCCATACCACCTAAACGAACAGAAATATCGTCCATATATTTACTAATTCCATTAATTGAAAATGATGCATCAGTTTTTAAATCATATCTAGTAACAGATGGGCCAATAGTATAACCAACAATACTAGCTTTGATTTTTAAATCTTGTAATATGTTATTAATTTGATTTAAACGATTTTCAGCGCAAATTTTATTTCTTTCTTCTTCTTCAACACTTGTTCTATCTTCTAAGTAATCCGATGAAACAACAGAAAATTTTGGATAAACAACAGATTTAGAATCAGATTTCTTACCAATTACAACTTTAGGCTTATCATTACTAATCGAATTATTAATAACAGGGGTCTCTTTTTCAATTGGAGCACTATTAATTGTATTTTCTACATTATTAAAATTATTTTCATTAATAATTGGTTTTTCTTCAATAATTTCATTATCTAAAACTTCATTATTATTTTCATAATTATTGATAATAGGAGTCTCTTCTACTTTATTTTCATAGATATTATTATTTATAGGATTATTATTATAATTATTATAAATATTATTAGTATTTTCAATATTAGAAACATTACTAGGAATAACTGTTTCTTTTTCTTCACTACCAAATTTAAAATGTACTTTTTCTAATCCAGTATTTTCTTCATATTTATTAATATTAGTAACATTATTAGGAATAATTGGTTTTACATCTTCAAATTTAGGAGTTATATTTTCAACTAAATTATCATTATTTGTTTCTTCAATAATTACTTTATTTTCTTCTTCTTTAATAGCACTTGTATCATCAATATTACCGTCTTTAAATAAAGAACCTCCTATATCTAAATTGTCAATTAAACGTTGTTCTTCCTTAAAATCATCAATTTTAGGAGCAGTATTTTGTTTAGCTTTTACATCCTTTTTAATTGAATTAATAAGTAAGATAAAAGGCCTTAATAAAACAAAAAACGTCCCAATCGCAATTAAAATTGAAGAAAATATCTTAAGCCCTAAATCAGTCATTGCACTATTTATAATAGCAACAAGTAAATAACCAATAAATCCACCACTTCTGTCAATAATAACATGAGGGAATTCTTTTAAATTCATTGATTCAATTAAAGTAGGCATGAAATTAGAAAATGTTAAATAGTTATTACTATTATCATAACTTATTGAATTAGTTGTACAAATTAATACACCAACAGAAATTAAAACTAATCCAATTATACAAAATTTAAGATTATGTTTAATAATACGCTTTTTAACAATAAAACTTAATCCAATTACAAAAATAATTATAGATAAAACATATGTAAAAATACTACCTATTACAATACTAGAAAGCCAAAATAAAAAACTGCTAATATAACCATGATTTAACGCTAAAATTACTGCTATACAACATATAGCAATACCAATTGCAGTTTTTAAACTATTTTCATTAATTTTTAAATGCATTTTACCTTTACTCATATTAAATATTATAGTTTTTTTAAAAGATAAATGCTATAAATAACCTTTAATCTACACAAATAATATTTGATTTGATTAATGGGTTACGATTATTTTGTTTAAATAAGAATTTTGATATATTTTCATTAATTTTCTTTTCTAATTGATCAATAGTTAATTTTCTATTACCAATAAGATAATCATTTATTTGATCAGTAAACATTTTAGTAACTTCTTTTAAAACTAAATCAGCATCTTTATCTTTTAAGAATAAAAATCCTCTCATTTGAATGTCTGGTCCATATTCTATCTTTGAATTCTTTAAAGATACACCACATCCCATTACAATAACACCATCTTCACTTAATCTATTTCTTTCTAAAATAATTTCATTAACAACATCACCAACACCAATTCCATCGATCATAACATCACCGATTGGTAATTTATTTTCAAAATTAAAATCAACATTAGTGCCAGTCTCATTAATATATAAAGTTTGACCATTATCTAATAAGAAAATATTATTATGAGATAAGCCGATTCCCATATCAAAAGCAATTTTAGCATTAGCTAATAAATTGACATAATACCCTTCGATTGGGAAATAATATTTTGGTTTTAATAAGCTAAGCAACATCTTAATATCTTCTTCAAAAGCGTGCATTTTTGAAACGGCTTTATTATTAAGATAACGAACATGACATCCACTACGATAAAGTTCATCAATAGTAGTTGTAAAAATAACTTCATTATTATCATTTGGAGGACAAGCTAAGATAAAAGTATCAGTAGGTTGAATTTTAATTTGTCTTAATTCATTTTCTCCATTAGCTAATAAACTTGCTTTTTCGTATAAAGCTTTTTTTTCACCTGCTATTAAAATAACAAGTTCATCATCTTTCGTTCTTAAAATATCATCAATAGATACAAAACTATTTATATAATTATAAGAATTCTTGTCAGATATCTTCTTTAATTTATAAATATCTTCAGTTTCTTTATCATAAAAACAAATCTTTTTATTAAATTCAGCACATTTTTTAAATACTTCTTCAAAATTATATAAATTATCTTTAGCTAATCCAATAAATATACGACCATTAGCTTTCTTAAAGAATTTATCTAAATGTGGAGTTAATCTATTATTAGGTGAGCAATATCCTTTTTTATTAGCATTAGTTGAATCACACATTAATAATAAAGTAGGTACTTCAGCAATTTTACCGATTGTATTTAAATCAAAATTAAAATATTTAGTATTATTATATTCGACAACAAAATCTCCGCTATAAACTATATTTCCAAGTTTTGTAGTAATTGAAAATCCAAAAGATAAAGGAACTGATGAACATGTTGAGAAAAATTCACATTTATAACCAGCTATTTCAATAGATGAAGGTAATTTAATTTCATTAATTATAAAATCATTTTCTTGTTTATATTCTTTTGCAAATTCTAAAAATGCATCTTTAGTTAATTTTGTACAATAAATTGGTGCTGGACATTCTTTATATATATAAGGTAAAGCTCCAAAATTGTTTTTCTTAGTCTTAGGTAAAATATAAGCAACAATTTTTTCTTTATTATTAGTTAAATAAGAAAAATCAGCAATTATAAAATCAATACCTGGAGTAAGTTTAGTAGGATATTTAAAACCACAATTAATAACAAGAATTTTATTATTAATTTCTACGCAATATAAATCCTTACCTTCTTCATCTAATCCGCCCAATGCCAAAACTTTTATATTTTCCATATTTTTTCCTTTATATCTTAAATTTGTATTTATTCTATCAAAAATTAAATCAATATTAAATAAATACTATCTAATTTTATTATCTTTTATTATTAATTTAACTTTTAAATAATAAAGGGACTAAAAGTCCCTTTATAAATCATTATTTCTTTCTAAAGAAACCTTTTTTCTTTGGTTCTTCTTTATTTTCTTTATTATCACCAACGAAATCTTTATGTGATAATTTTACTTTACCATGATCATCGACACCAATAACTTTGACTTTGAATTTTTCGCCAACTCTTACAAAATTTTTAGCGCTATCAACACGTTCATTAGCTAATTGAGAAACGTGGCATAAACCTTCAGTATCGCCGAATAAATGGACAAAACAGCCATAATCTTCAACTCTAGTAACAACGCCTTCATAGATTTCACCAACTTCAGCTTCTCTAGTAATTGATTCAATAATTTCATGAGCTTTATTAATAGCTTCTTTATTAGTGTGATAAATAGTTACATGACCATCATCTTCAATATCAATTTTAACGCCATCGCATCTTTCAATAATGTCATTAATAACTTTTCCACCACTACCGATAACATCTTTAATTTTATCTTTATCGATATAGAAACTATCAAATTTAGGAGCATATTCTGATAATTCAGATCTAGGTTCACTTATAGCTTGAGCCATTACTTCACGGATTTTTGCTCTAGCACCATTAGCTTGTAATAATGCATCGTGCAAAATTTCACGAGTAACACCTTTAATCTTAATATCCATTTGTAAAGCAGTAATACCGTTTTTAGTACCAGCAACTTTGAAGTCCATATCACCGAAGTGATCTTCTAAACCTTGAATATCAGTTAAAATTGTATAAGGATGTTTTCCATCTAATGGACCACTTGTAATAAGGCCCATAGCAATACCACTAACAATATTTTTAATAGGTACACCAGCAGCCATTAATGCCATACATGAAGCACAAATTGAAGCTTGTGAACTACTACCATTACTTTCTACAACTTCAGCAACGCATCTAATTGTATATGGGAATTCTTCCTCAGAAGGAATAACATAAGATAAAGCTCTTTCACCTAAAGCACCATGTCCAATTTCTCTTCTTCCAGGAGTTCCAGTTCTTCCGATTTCACCAACTGCAAATGGTGGGAAATTATAATGATGCATCCATCTCTTATTATCTTCAGGAGTTAAGTTTTCAAGAATTTGGACATCATTTTTAGTACCTAATGTACAAGTTGCAATTACTTGAGTTTGTCCTCTAGTAAACATTGCACTACCATGGACTCTAGGTAATAAATCAACAGAAGCACTTAATGGTCTAATTTCATCAACTTTTCTACCATCTGGTCTAATCTTTTCTTCTGTGATAAGTCTTCTAACTTCATCAGCTATCATCTTTTCTAAGATGTCATTAACCATGAGCATCATTAATTTATGATCATTTTCTTTCTTATATTCACGATTATCATAATCATCTAAGATTTCACTTTTTAAAGCATCAATTGCATTTTGTCTTTCTAATTTATCAAAAATAGAAATTGCTTTAACCATACGATCATAAATTCTTGAATAAATATCATTCTTTATAGCTTCATCTGGTTCATATAATTTAACTGTTCTTTTAGCTTTACCAATTTCTTTAGCGATTTCAATTTGAAATTCACAAAGTTTTTTAATAGCTTCATGACCAAACATAATAGCATCAAGCATTTCATCTTCACTTAATTCATTAGCGCCAGCTTCAACCATGTTAATAGCGTCTTTTGTTCCAGCAACTGCTAAATTTAAATCACTATGTTCTTTTTGTTCAACAGTTGGATTAATAATAAGTTTTCCATCAACTCTACCAACATAAACACCTGCAATAGGACCATCAAATGGGATATCACTGATAGATAATGCTAATGAACTACCAAACATAGCAGTCATTTCAGGAGTTGCATCTAAATCAACTGACATAACTGTGTTAATGATTTGAACTTCATTTCTAAATCCATCACTAAACATAGGTCTAATTGGACGGTCAATTAATCTAGCAGTTAAAGTAGCATGTTCTCCAGGTCTACCTTCTCTTCTTAAAAATCCACCAGGAATCTTTCCAATTGCATATAATTTTTCTTCATAAGTTACAGTTAAAGGAAAGAAATCTCCTTCTTTAGGTTCATCACTACAGCATGCAGTAGATAAAACAACTGTATCATCAAAACGTGTAAATACAGCACCATCAGCTTGTTTGGCTATTTCGCCAGTCTCAACAACAAGCTTTTTTCCATAAAATTCTAATTCGAATACTTTTTTCATTTCTTTTAATTTCTCATCCTCTAAAATTTATACTATTAAAATATATCACTAATGAAGTCAACTTTCTAACTATATTTATAAAATTAACGATATTGTGAATTAAATAAATTATAATAAAATCCTTTTTCTAATAATAATTCATTGTGATTACCTTTTTCGATAATTTTTCCATCTTTTAAAACTAAGATTAAATCACTAGTTTTAATTGTTGATAATCTATGAGCAATAACAATCGAAGTTTTATGTTTCATTAATCGATCTAAAGCTTTACCAATATTTGCTTCAGTTCTAGTATCAACATTACTTGTCGCTTCATCTAATATTAAGAAATCTGGTGAAGTTAACATTACTCTAGCAATACAAATAAGTTGTTTTTCACCTTTACTTAATCCTTCATCATCTGAAATTAAAGTATCAAAGCCTTGAGGTAATCTCATGATTAAATCGTAACAATTCGCATTTTTACAAGCTTTTATAACTTCATCCATTGTAGCATTAGGTTTACCATAAGTTATATTTTCTAAAACTGTACCATGGAAAATCCAACTATCTTGAAGAACCATTCCAAAATGATTTCTCAAATTATCTTTTTTTATATCTAAAGTATTTATATTATTAACACTAATTTCACCATTAAGTGGATCATAAAATCTTAATAATAAGTTAATAATAGTAGTTTTACCACAACCAGTAGGTCCAACAATTGCAACTTTTTGGCCTTTTTTAACTTCAAAATCAATATCTTTAAATATTATTTTATCTTTTTCATAGCCAAACATTACATCTTTTAAAATTAAATTATTAATTTCTTCTTTAACTTCGATTATTCCATTATCAATATCATCATTATATTCAAATATTTCATTTATCCTTTTTAAAGAAGCTAATCCAGTTTGAATTTCACTTAAACAACTTGATATTTCATTAAGTGGTTTAGCAAATTGACTTGCATATTGTAAAAATGTTGTAATTCCACCAATAGTTAAACTAATTCCGATATTAATATTATTCCCATAAACTACTAAAATTGCACCAACTACCCCAACAATTGCATAAATTGAATTATTTATAAGTCTAGTGACTGGATTAGTTAATGATGATAAAAATTGAGCTTTTCTTCCTACTTTATATAAAGAATCATTAACTTCTTTAAATTTTATAAAAGATTCATCGCCATAATTAAAAGATTTAATAATATCAATATTTTCAAAATCTTCTAAAGTCTTAGCACCTAAATCACCAACTTCTTTAGCTTGCTTTTTAAAATAAATATGACTTTTTTTACTTATTATATAAGATAATAAGAAACTCAATGGAGTAAAAACAATAACAATTAAAGCTAATAACCAGTTTTGCCAAAACATAAAAGATAATACAAAAATAATAGTAATCACACCTTGATAAAATTGTTTATATCCACTAATTAAAGCAGTAGAAACGTTATCAACATCATTAATTAATCTACTAACTAAATCGCCATGTAAATGAGAATCAATAAATGAAATTGATACATTATTTATTTTTTTATATAAATCATTTCTCATATAAACAATAGTTCTTTCAATAAAAATGTTTACAAAACTCTCGAAAATATACTGGAAAACTACTACTACAATAATTAATCCACAAATAATGAATAAATAACGTAATTCATTTTGTAACATCAAGCTATAATCTGGATTAACTTGCTTCATAGTTTCAGTAAATACATCAATACATTTTCCAGTAAAAAATGGTATTAATAATGTTGCAGGAACAAAAAATAAACAACAAATTAATGAAAAAATAACCGACTTTAGAGACCTTTTTAAATATTTTAGGAGAATTTTAAAATTATTCATGTTCTTTCTCCTTTACTTGTGAATCATAAATTTCTTTATATAAAATTGATGATTTTAATAACTCCTCATGGGTTCCTATTGCATCAATTTTACCATTATCCATAACGATTATTTTATCAGCATTATGAATACTTGAAGTACGTTGAGAAATTATAATTGTAGTTAAATCTTCAATTTTAGATATATTTTCTCTAACTTTAAAATCAGTTATATAATCTAAAGCACTTGTTGAATCATCTAAAATTAATAATTGAGACTTTTTAACTAAAGAACGAGCTAAACATAATCTTTGTTTTTGACCACCACTAAAATTCTTTCCGTTTTCTAATACTTCATGATTAATATAATCATCATATTTATTAACAAATTCATAAGCTTCTGCTTCTTTTAAAGCGGTAGTCATTTCTTCAAGTGTCGCATTTTTATTACCCATTAATAAATTAGATTTAATAGTGCCATTAAATAAAACATTAGTTTGATTAACTAAAGATATTTCATCTCTTAAGCACTTAATATCATATTCTTTAATATTATGTCCTTTATAAAAGATGGTGCCATTACTAGTATCATAAAATCTTTCCATTAATTTAATTAAAGTAGTTTTACCACTACCAGTACCACCAATAATACCGATAGTTTCGCCTTTTTTAATTTCAAAACTAATATTAGATACAACATTATTTTCAGCATTTTCGTATTTAAAATCGACATTATTAAAAGAAATTAAAGTATCACCTTTATTAATTTTAATATCTTTATAAATAGGATTATTTTTAATAGTTTCTTCTTTAGTTAATAAAGCAACCACTCTTTTTTTACTAGAAAAAGCTTTTGTAAATATAACAACTAAATTAGTAACAACAACTAAAGCAACAAATATTTGATTTAAATAAGATATTAAAGCAACTAAATCCCCATCAGTTAAATCACCTTTATAAATTAAATTGCCACCAAAATAAATAACTAGAGCAATAGCAACATCTACTATTAAAAATGTTAAAGGATTAACTAAAGCAGCAACTAAATTAGCTTTTTTTGTTTCTTTAAAATAATCATTAGTTAAATCTTCATATTTTTTATTAGATACATCTTTAGTATTAAAAGCTCTAATTACTCTAGCACCATTTAAAGAATCGTTAGTATAAGTAATGATTCCATCGACACTTTTTTGAACTTTTAAATATTGTCTACTATTAAAATAAATAATAATGCCTAATATTAATAAGATTAAAGGAACTATCGCTAAAAAGATTAAACCTACTTTAACATTAATGATAAATGAACAAATTAAAGATCCAATAACTAATACAGGAGCTCTAATTACTAATCTAATTAACATAGCTACACTTAATTGAAGTCTATTAGAATCATTATTAATTAGATTTATTAAATTAGATTTACCTAGATTTTCTACATCACTTAAAGATAAAGATAAAACTTTTTGATATATTCTATTTCTTAAATCAGTACCAAATCCTTGAGAAGCAATGCTTGCAAAATATTGGCAGACATAAGTTGAACAAAATCCTAATATACAAAATAAAATAATTATTAATCCTGGAATTATAATATGCCAAATATTACCATTATTAGCATATTCAATGCTTTCATTTATTATATATTTCATTAAAAAAGGAACAATTAATTCAAAAATTACCTCTATTACTTTAAATAAAGGCCCTAATATCAATTCTTTTTTATAATTTCTTAATGAATAATAACTTTTTTCCATAACTTAACAAAATAAAAAACTCTATATTATTATAGAGTTTTTTGATTCAAATTTCTTTAACTATTTTCTTAATCCGAGTTGACCGATTAATTTTGCATAAGCTTCACGATCAGTTCTTTCAAGATAAGATAATAAAGCTTTTCTTTTACCAACGAGAATTAATAATCCACGTCTTGCACTATTATCTTTGTCATTAGCTTTTAAGTGTTCTGTTAAAGCCTTAATTTTAGCTGTTAATAAAGCAACTTGAACTTGAACTGAACCTGTATCATTTTTACCTTGTGAGTATTCTTTTACGATACCAGCTTTAGTTTCTTTTGATAATGCCATTTCTTTTTCCTCCCATAATTTAATACGCTTTAATCTAGGCTATAATTCGGGACAAATTATAACTTGGATAAAAGTCTTATATATCTTATATAATTTAGTTAATAAAGTCAATAAATTCCAAAATATTTGATGACTTCTTCTTTATTTTTAATTAATTCTTCTTTTAATTCGTCTATATTAGCAAATTTTTTCTCATCTCTAAGTCTTTTATAAAAGGTAATAGTAACTTCTTTACCATATACATTTTCATTAAAATCTAATATATATGTTTCAATAGTAACTTTATTATTACTGTCAATAGTTGGATTATTACCAATATTAGTCATGCCATAATAGGTTTTATTATCGATAATAACTTTTGTTATATAAACTCCTTCTTTAGGAATTATATAATCATAAGATGATTTAACATTAATTGTTGGAAAACCAATTTCTTTTCCAATTTGTTTACCTTTAATAACTGTTCCTTTTATATAAAAATTATATCCTAAGAAACGATTACCATCTTCAACATTACCTTCTCTAATATACTGTTTAATAATACTACTTGAAATCTTAGTTCCATCATAATTATTAACGTAATTTAATATAACTACATCGCTGAAATAA
Organism: uncultured Bacilli bacterium; assembly: GCA_934168325.1. Taxonomy (GTDB): domain Bacteria; phylum Bacillota_I; class Bacilli_A; order RFN20; family CAG-826; genus Onthovivens. Next base: position 19,093 of record CAKPNG010000009.1, on the reverse strand, counting down.
GATTTTAATGAATAAATGTCACCTTGAGCACGATAGCCGAATCTAAAATCAGGTCCACAAAATATTTTAATAGGTTTAAATCTAGTTAAAACATTCTCCATAAATTTGCGGTAAGACATTTCTTTAAATTTTGAATTACAGATGAAAATATAAACATTATCTACACCTAATTCAATAAATTTATTAATCTTATCATCTAAAGATAATATAACTTGCTTATCATTAGATTTAAGTGAGCGATCAAAAGAAATAACTGATAATAATCCTTTACTCATATATCTAGCTGCACTTATTAATTGATAATGTCCAATATGTATACCATCAAACAATCCTAAAACTAGATTTGTATCTGGTATAATCTTTTCTAAATCTTTTTCACTTTCTATATATATAATACTCATAACTACACTATTATAATGATTTGCTAGGTAAAAAGAAATAATAAAAAGTTCTATATTTAATTATATTTTTCACCATAATTTTTATTATTTTTTTCTTAAAAAGTCATTAAAAATTGTAAAAACCCTTTAAAACTCAACTGTTTTTATTAAATTTAAAGTAAAAACAAAAACCGTAAATATAGAGCTGCTTCTTAACATTGTATGATTTCATTAATAAGATTAACCGTTAAATGTTCTTTTTTACAAATTCAGTAGTGTCTACTAGTTTGTTTATAATACCATTATTTAAATCTTCTAAATTATATAGATTATCTAGTACTTCAAAAGTTTCTTCTAAATTATGTTTGGCAGAATTCCAACCTATGCCATCTGTGAACCAAACAAATTCAAAATTATTAATTCCTTTTGATTCAATTGCTATATTTTTATAGCTTCTTGCTGTTTCGTTTAATTTAGAGCCACTACTTCCATAAAAATTACATTCACAAGCAAATATAGTCCCAAAAGCACCAATAAAAACAAAATCAAAACGTTTCTCAGTTTTATCTTTATTGCTAATTGCAGATAAGTTAATATTAAATTTACTTTCTATTTCTGATAAATACATTTCTTTAAAATATGAAGCATTTTTCTTTAGTCCTGCTTTTATCAAATAAGATTCGACTAAATCTTCCATTACATCACCAGTTCTATTTTTTCTACCGTTAGTATCCATGCCAACTTCTATTCCTAGAACATAATCTACCAAATTATTTATAATATGATGCTGCAATAGTTCAAAAAGTCCACTATTCTTCATAAATAAGGTATATTGATCTATAGAGTAATTTATATTAACAAAATTAAAAACATAATTGCCATTTGTGTCGTTCACTTTAATTTCTCTTTCACGTTTTGCTAATAATATTGGTATTACAGAAAGAACATTGGGGTACTTTTGTACAATATCAACGAATTCATTTTCAATATCTTTCGAGCCAATTAGTGAATTTAGAATATTTAATTCTATTTTTATTTTACTTACATTTTCATAAACTTTTCGAAAATCTGTATAATATGTCCAAGATGCAACACTATCTTTCATAGTTAATAACCATTCATCAAAATTTCTTTTCATTCTTGATACCCTCACAGTTTAATAAAAAATTCTTATTGTTTATTATATTTACTTTAAGCGTTTAATTGATAAATCTAGATATTCCTTAACATTATCAATTCCAATATATTTGCGATGAAGTAATTTGCATGCTACCCCTGTGGTAGAACTTCCGCAAAAAGGATCAAGTACAATATCATTTTCTTTCGTAGAAGCTTGAATAATTCTAATTAATAAATCAACAGGTTTTTGTGTAGGATGTTTACCATATTTCTTTTCTTCTTTTTTTGGCAATTTAATGTTCCATACATCCTTCATCTGCTTGTTGTTATTTATCTCTTTCATTAAGGTGTAATTAAAATAATGTTTTCCTTTTTTATTAGATGACAATTGTTTCCTTGCCCACAAAATGGTTTCAGTTGAATTTGTAAAACATCTACAAGCTAAATTTGGCGCAGGATTTGGTTTTTGCCAAGTAATATTATTGATAATTGAGTATTCTTCTTTTTCTAAAGAAACACCTATTGAATAAATATTATGAAAAGTACCACTAATCCAAATTGTACCATCATCTTTTAGAACTCTTCTGCACTCTTTAAGCCATTGTCTATTAAATTTTAATCTTTTATCGACATCAATTTTCTTATCCCAATTGGCTTTGTTTACACAAACTTGTTTTCCAGACCTGCAAGATACACCTCCACCAGATAGGAAATATGGTGGATCAGCAAAAATTACATCAATAGTTTTATCACCTAATTGTTTTAATATTTTTAAACAATTTCCGTAATACAATGTTGAAAAATCATTAACAAAATACGGTTTATTCATAATTTGTTATTAGTACCTCTTCAACAGTGCCTCTGCCATCTCCCTTAGAATTAATCATTCTTTTTGCAGGAATAACATTTATATGAAAATCTTTATATAATTCTCTAATAAATTCAGTATTGTGATTACTTAACATTACATAAACACCTTTTTTAGCTAAATTTTTATAGACTTTAGAAAGTCTTATTTGTTCATCTTTACCAAACGCATGTTTGTCATAGGAAGTAAAACTATCTTTATTTTCCCGTGTATCATATGGAGGATCAAAATAAACGAAATCTCCTTTTTTAGCGTTCTTTACAGCATTTTCAAAATCACAATTTGTTATAACAGCTTTCCTATTTTTAAAAAACTTTCTTAAATTTTCAAAATTTTCTCTATCAAAACAAATTACTTTATCTTTTTTCCCAAATGGAACGTTATAATAGCCTTTTGAATTAACTCTATAAAGACCATTAAAACAAGCTTTATTAAGATAAATCATTCTCGCAGCCCTTACATGTATTGGTAAGCAATTAAATAATTCATCTCTATCTTTCTCTCTAATTGAATAGAAATATTTTTCCGAATTATTTTGTTCATGTTTATTTAATTCTTCTTTTAACGAATTAAATAAATCGTCATTTTGAAAACAATGAAAAGCTGCTATTAGTTCTTCATTAAAATCATTTATAGAGAATGATTTAGGCTGAATTTTAAACAATAATGCTCCACCACCAACAAAAGGTTCAAAATATCTATTAAATTTTTCAGGTAAGTGTTTTTCTATTATTTCTAATAATTGTGTCTTTCCACCTGCCCATTTAACAAATGGTTTAATATCATAATGTGTTTCTATGGTTTCAATTTTCACATTTTGTATTGTTCTTCCCAAAGAATTCAATATACGTTCAATTGTAACATAAGTTACACCCAAAACTGTTCCTGCTTCTATTCTAGAAAGTTGAGAGCGTTCAACACCACATAGTTTAGATAATTGCTCTTGTGATAATCCAGCCTCTATTCTATAATTTTTAATGTCGTTTCCAATTGAAATTAAAGTTGTTTCCATATCTATTTACCTTTTTTTATTGTAGCATATAATTGTGTACTTACATATACATTTATAACAAAAAATTGCAAATTTAAAATAACATTTTTTTATATTTGTTTGTATTATTTATATTATATAAAAATCAAATTAATTTATGAACATTTTTAGATGCCTTATCAACGCAATATTGATTTTCGTTGTCATTTTTTCATATTAATTCTTGCTATAGCATATATTTCGATGATTCTAATTAAATAATCATATGTAACTAATTTAATAAGTACTTCACTAATATCAAAAAAATCATTAAAAATTTCAAAAACCTTATAAAACTCAGCTATTTTTACTAAATTCAAAAGAAAAGGAGGATTAGTCCTCCTTATTATTTTCACTTTTCATTTTAGAAAGTTCATCACTTTCTTTATTTAATAAATCGTTCAATCTTTTTTCTTTGAAATAGGTATCATCTAATACGAATGAGATTTCAGGAACTCGTCTTAATTTAATTCGCTTAGCTAAAGCACTTCTAACAAATCCTTTAACTTTATTTAATTTTTCTAAATTTTTCTCAGGATTTGTGAAAAATGAAACAAATACTTTAGCATAAGAATGATCACTACTTACTTCAATATCTGTAATAGTCATGAAGTCAATTTTTTCAACATTTAATTCATATTGAACAATTTCACGAATATTTTTAGCAATAGTTGCTTTTATTCTTTCAACATTATTTGCCATTATCGTCTTTTTCCTTCATTTCGAACGCTTCTATGATATCGCCTTCATGAACATCATTATAGTTTTCAATTTTGATACCACATTCAAATCCGCTAGCGACAGTTTTAGCATCATCTTTAAATCTCTTTAAAGTTTCAATCTTTCCTTCATAAACGATGACACCATCACGTAAAACTCTGCAAAGTGCATCACGTTTAATTTCGCCATCAATAACGTAACATCCTGCAACACTACCAACTTTAGAAACTTTAAATACATTTCTAACTTCAGCTTGTCCTAAAACATGCTCGACTTCTTCTTTCTTAATCATACCATTTATTGCATCTTCGACTTCTTCAATCATTGCATAAATAATACGATGTAATCTAATTTCAACTTTATCTTCTTCAGCTTTCTTTCTAACTACTGCAGTAGGTCTAACGTTGAATCCATAAATAATAGCATCACTTGCTTTAGCTAATAAAACATCACTTTCAGTAATTCCACCAGCAGCAGCTCTAATAACTTTAATTTTTACTTTATCATTATTAAGTTTTTCTAAGCTAGCTTTACAAGCTTCAGCACTACCAGTACTATCAGCTTTTAAGACAATATTAATTTGACTAAGCATTCCTTCATTAATCTTACTATATAAATCATCTAAAGAAGTTACACCACTATTAAGAGCTCTTTCTTCTTCAATTTTCTTAAGTTGTCTTTTACTAGCAATATCTTTTGCTTGTTTTTCAGTAGGGAAAGCCATAAAGTGATCACCTGCTAAAGGTACTTCACTTAAGCCAATTACACTAACTGGTGTAGAAGGTAAAGCTTCTTTTAAAACACTATTATGTTCATTGGTCATTCTTCTAATTTTACCAAAACTTGTACCAGCAACGATATAATCATTAGAATTTAATGTACCATTTTGTACTAATAATGTAGCTTTAGGTCCTTCACCTTTATCAAGATTTGCTTCAAGAACAGTTCCAAAAGCATAACGTTTTGGATTAGCTTTTAATTCAAGCATTTCAGCTTGTAATAAGATTGCATCAAGCAAATCTTCAATACCTTCTTTTTTCTTAGCACTTATTTTACAAGTAATATTTTCACCGCCATATTCTTCAGCAATAATATCATGTTGCATAAGTTCATTAATAACTTTATTAGGTTCAGCTCCTGGTACATCCATTTTATTAATAGCAACAATAATTGGAACTTGAGCAGCTTTAGCGTGGTCTATAGCTTCAATTGTTTGAGGCATAACACCATCATCTGCAGCAACTACTAATACAACAATATCAGTAACACTAGCTCCACGCATTCTCATAGCGCTAAAAGCTTCGTGCCCTGGAGTGTCAATGAAAGTTATTTTTTTACCTTTATAAGTTTTTTGATAAGCACCAATTTCTTGAGAGATACCACCATATTCTTCACTAGCTAAATTAGAATTTCTAATTGCATCAATTAAAGTAGTTTTACCATGATCGACATGACCCATAATAGTAACTACAGGTGGTCTTTCAGTTAAATCTTTTGCATCGTCTTCAATGTTTAATTTTTCAAAATCTTCTTCATTAACTAATTCTTCTTTTTTAAAATCGTATCCATATTCTAAGCAAAGTTCGCCAATTGTATCATCATCAAGATATTGATTGATGTTAACCATCTTTCCTTTTAAGAATAATTTCTTAATAATATCACCAGCACCAACATTTAATTGCTTAGCTAATTCTCCGACAGTAATAGATTTTGTAAATACGAAAACACCACCATTTACTTTGGCATAATCCTTATTTTGCTTACTAACGTTATTTGAAACGTTACTTACTCTTTCGTCTTTTTTCTTTTTCATATTTTACCTCCTCTATACATCTAAAAATTTATACATTCTATCATATATTTCATCAGGAACTTCGACTTCCAAAATTCTTGATAATACGTTAGTTTTGCGGGCTTTTTCAATAGAAATAGGGTCTTTATGAATATAAGCACCTCTTCCATTTTGTTTGCCTGTAATATCTAAAACAACCTTATTTTCAGGTGTTCTAATTACGCGAAAAAGTTCCTTTTTAGGAAACGTTTTATTAGATACTAAACATTTTCTTGTTGGAACTTTTTGCATATTTTACTCCTTAATTATCTTCGTAGAAAGAGTCGCTATCGTATTCTGAATAGTCCTCTTCATCATCATAATTATCATCAAATTCATCATCAAGATCTGCCAATTCTTCATCAGTATAAACTGCCATTTTCTTGATTTCTTTTTTATTTGATGAATCATCATTTTTGTCTTCTTTAGAATGATCCTTTTTCTTTTTAAATCTATTGATTTCTTTTTGTTTTTCTTTTTCTTTTTCTTCTTCTAAAGATTTTTCTAAAGATTCAAGTGTTGTAGTTGTTTTAACATCTGTTTGTTCATAAACTGGTTCTTTTTTAACTGGCTTAATAACAGGTGTTTCTTCAACAGGAGTTTCAGTAACTGGCTCTTCTTTTTCGATAATCTTTTCTTCAACTTTTTCTTCAACTGGAGTAACTTCTTCGACTTTATTAATAACTGCTTTATCTTCAGTTACATCGTAATTTGTATCTTCGATTAAATCATCATCAAATTCATCTTTGTCAATGAAAGATGTGTTATCATCTTCAATTGTGTATTTTTTGCCACCATTTTGTTGATAAGCTTTAATTGATTCTTCACGGTATTTTCTTTTTTCTTCTTGTCTAGCTTCAATAGTAAATTCTTCAATTGTTTTATAATCAATATTTTTTTCTTGAGCTACACTTTCATCAATAATATCTAAAGTAGTTAAACCACAAAGTTGTCTAGCTAATTTTACATTATATCCTTTTAAGCCAATTGCTAATTTACTTGTACCATCTTGAGTAACTACGATTGCTGAATTATTTGCTTCATCAATTTTAGCACCAATCATAATTCCAGGTTTTAAGCACTCTTCAAGATATAATCCTAAATTTGGTTTATAAGTAATAACATCAATCTTTTCTTTAGAATCTTTATTATTTCCAAGTTGAGAAACAATAGCTTGAATTCTACTACCATTAGTACCAATACAAGCGCCACTAGCATCAACGTTAGGATCATTACTATAAACACTAACTTTACTTCTAATACCAGCAATTCTTGCTACACTTTTAATCATTACTGTATGGTCATAAATTTCATGAACTTCATTTTCAAATAATTTTTGTAAAAATTCAGGACAACTTCTAGAAATATGAATTAAATTACTACCTTTTTTATCATCTTTACCAATACTTTGAATATAAACTTTAATACTATCACCAGGTCTAAATGTTTCTTTACCAATTAAATCTCTAGCATATAATACAGCAGTTGTACGTCCTAAATTAACAATAACAGAATGACTATCTGCTTTTTCAACAGTACCAGTAACTAATTCACCAATACGGCCATTATAAGTTTCAAGTAAAGCATCTTTAGAAGCTTTTTGAATCTTTTGTAAGAAAGTTGCTTTAAATCTATTAACATCATTTTGATTGAAATCTTCAAAATTGAAAGGAATTTCATAATAATCACCAACTTTTAAGCTTGGATCAATTTCTTGAGCTTCAGTTAAGCCAATTTCAATAAAATCATCTTCAATGTCATCATCATTTACAACTTTAAATTGACGGGCTATATCGATAATACCTTTCTTTAAATCAATATCACATCTAACTAATGCATCACTTAATTTAACTTTATTTAAACCTTTATTAGAACTTTTACCTTTAAAAATTCTAGCTTCATCTTCAAGCTTTTTACTATAAGTCACTTGAAAAGTTTCTTGAATGATTTGAACGATAGCATCTTGAGAAATACCTTTATCATTACCCATTTCTTCAAGAGCTTTTAAAAATACTTTTTGTTTAAATCCTTGTTTATTTTGTTTCATATTTACTCCTAAAACTTAATCGCTAGTTTGCAACTACTAATATTTCCTTTTTCAATTTCAATTTTTTTCTTTCTTGTTTTGATTCTAATTTCAATTGTAATGACTGCTTCATTACTATTTAATAAATCCCCTTCATAATAATTTTCACCATTTATAGGATTTTTAAGATGGACACTAATATATTTTCCAATATATTTATCAATCTTAGCTACATCAATAGGTTTTTCTGCACCTAGACTACTAACATCTAAAGTGTAATTACTTGTTGTAAAATCATGTTCATCTAGATAAGTAGAAATTTTTTCACTGACACTAACAATATCTTCCATTGATATTGGTTCTATTGAGTCAATAACAATTTCTAATACATTACCTCCGTTTTTCTTTTTAAAATTAAAAACCGATAAATCATAATTTAGCTCTAATAATAATTTTTCAATACCGCTTTTAACAGTTTGAATATCTTCCATCAATTACCTCCTATAAAAAATAAAGAATGCCAATTGGCACTCTTCCGAGCTGATTTTTAAATCGCTATTATTTTATCAAATTGTAAGACCATCTTCAATATATATCTATAAAATTTTGACAAATTTCAAGATAATTTAAGTCTATTACTTACTTAAAAAGCAGATAAAGTTACTTTATTATTCTTAATATTATATTTATAAGAAGTGTAATTATAAGAATGGATATTACCTTTATCCCAATTAGATTTACGTAAGACAAAATAAATCTTATCATTATCTTCTTTAAATATAGTTTTAATATTTAATGTAATTTCAAAATTAGTTTTTCTATATCCATCACTAGTTTTAGAATCTAATAAATTAGCTTGAGTTCTACTAAATATAATAGTATCACTATAATTATTACTACTTAATGGATCCATATAGCTATATGTAAAATCAAATCCACTATCGATAACAGCATCTTTTTGAGCACTTAAATAACCTTTAATCTTTGATCCTTCTTTAAGAGTTTCATCAATATTAAATTTAATATAAACATCATCATTTTCAATATTACCATCACCTACAGCAATATTAATTTCAAATCCACCACCACAACTAAATAAAGTAGTTAAGGTTAATAAACTAATAGAACTAATTAAGATTTTATTCTTTTTCATATTCTTGTCCTTTTATTAATTATTATTTTATAATATTTTCTTTATAAGATGGTATTTCTATCTCAATTATTTTATTAAATTTTTTTAATAAATTGTCACTTAATGGTTCTATTTCTTTAGTCATTTTAATAATAACATCTTCAGGAACCCATTTTTCTTTTATTCTTTTTTTATTATTAGCAAAATTAAAATTTAAATCAGTTGATTTAAATATTATTAATTCATAATAATCAAATGGTCTTAATCTAGCTAAAAAATGTTCTTTTTTATAATTATCTAAAAAAGTAGAATCCATAATAATAGTTAAATCTTTATCTTTATATTTATCATATATATCATTAGCTATATCTATCATATGATCATAGATAATATACATATCTTTAGGAAAAGTTAAATAAGATCCAAACATTGTTCTTCTAGTTTCATCACTATCAATACGAACTGGATTTTTATAATCTTTAATATGACTTCTTAAATATGTAGATTTACCACTACCTGGTAAACCACTAACCATGATTAAGCTTTTCATTATATTAAATTAATTTCTTTCTTAAATAACTAGACAATATATCAATTAATACAATCATAATAATAATTCCATATATCATACTAGCTTCTTGACTCCATGAGTTAAAAGCACTATAAACCCATAAAGAATATCCGATACCACCAGCACCAACAACACCAAGTAAACTAGCAGTTCTAACATTTAAGTCAAATCTATATAAAATAACACTTAAGAAATTAGGAGCAACTTGAGGAATAACACCGTTTTTAATTCTAACTAATCCACTAGCTCCACAAGCATCAAGAGCTTCCAAAGGTTCATTAGAAATAACATCTAATTGTTCAGCAAACATCTTACCAATCATACCAATACTATGAATAGATAAAACAACAACTCCAGTAAAAGCACCAAATCCAACTACCTTAATAATGATTAAACCAAATAGTAATTCTGGGAAAGTTCTAATGATAATTAATAAAAATTCACTAATAAATGCCCATTTTCCTACTATTTTTCTACTAGCTAAGAACCCAAATGGTAAAGATAAGATAGAACTTATCGAAGTTCCAATAAATGCAATCGCTAAAGTTTCAATAATTTGATAGATTGTAGATTCACTAAATTTAAAGTTTCCATATCCAAAAAATAATGACCAATCAGGATGAGCTAATCCCTTAAATAACATTTTAATATTACTAGGACTACTACTAATATGTCCCATAAAATCAACATCAATACATGAATAAATTAAACAACCAAATATAACTATAATTAATAATAAAGTATATATCCAATATAATGGTCTATGATGATATGCATCACTAGGATCATCAAAAGTTTTCTTAGATTTAAAAGTAATTATATTCCAAAATTTATTAAGAGGATTAATAATATACTTCTCAAAAAAATCACTTATAATTACTAATATATTTCTTTTATTTTCCATAATTATAAGACCTTCCTTCTTAAGAAACTAGAAATAAGTTGCAATATAAATACAACAATAAATAAAGGAATTAATATTGCACCAACTTTATCATATTGCATCGCTTCCATCGCAGTTTTTAATAAAGAACCAATACCACCAGCATTGGCCCAAGCTAAAATAACACTAGCTCTAACATTAATTTCAAATGTATAAATAAAATTAGAAATTAACATTGGATTAGCATCTGGAAATAAACTAATTTTAGCTGCTTCAAATCTACTAGCACCACAAGATAAACAAGCTTCAAAAGCATTCATATCTAAAGTATCTAAATATTCAAACATAAGTTTAAACATAATACCCATTGTAAATATGATAATTGCCATAATACCAGCAGTAGATCCTATTCCAAAAAAAGCAACTGACATAAGAGCTAAAACATAGGTAGGAATACTTCTTACAATATCCATTATTACTCTAACTGGCATATATATATAAGAATGTTTACTTATATTTTTACTAGCTAACATAAATAAAGGAATAGCTAAAATAGTACCAATTAAAGTACCAATAAAGACCATTTCAATAGTTTGTCCAATTGCAGGAACCGCACTATTAAATAAATAATCCCAATATCTAGGCCAAGTCTTTAAAGAATAAGGATTTGGTTTAAACATTTGTTCAAAAATAATACCAAATTGATTAATAGCAATTCTATTAGGTAAATCTACAAAATAAAATGAACCAAAAAAGACTAAAAGTACAAGTAAAGTAAATAATAATGCTTTACTTCTTTTCTTTTCGATTATCTTAGTTGGTTTATTAAATTCATCAACTGAAACAACTACATTTTTATAAAAAATTTTATGAAAAAAATCTTTTATTTTTTTAAATTTAGTTTCATCCTTTAAAACATTATTTTTCATTAGTATCTACATCTCCTAATTTTTCACTATGTTTTAAAGCACGTCCATAAATATTAAGTAAAACATCATCATTAACTTCACTAGGTAATCCATCAAATACAATCTTACCTTGCCTAATTCCAATAACTCTAGTTGCGTATTTAAGTGCTAAATCAACGTGATGCATATTAGCAACAATTGTAATATGATAATCTTTATTAATACGTTTAAAGTCATCCATAACACTTAAAGTAGTGACAGGATCAAGACTAGCAACTGGTTCATCAGCTAAGATGATTGAAGGTTCTTGCGTTAAAGCTCTAGCAAGGGCAACACGTTGTTGTTGACCTCCACTTAATTGATCAGCTCTAACAAAAGCTTTATCTAAAATACCTAACTTATCTAAAGATTGTAACGCAAGCATCTTCTCTTTTTTAGAATAGATATTGAATAAATTTTCAAATGTATTATGGTAACCAACTCTTCCACTTAAAACATTTTTATAAACACTACTTCTTTTAACTAAGTTAAAAGATTGGAATATCATACCGATATTTTTTCTAAGTTCTCTAAGTTTTTTACCTTTTATTTTACTAATATCAACATCATTAACGATAAGTTGACCATGTTGAATATCATGCATTTTATTGATAGTACGTATTAATGTGGATTTACCAGCTCCAGATAAACCAATAATACATAAAAAATCACCATCATTAACAGTTAAACTAACATCATCTAATGCTTTATATCCATTAGGATATATCTTATCAACATGGTCAAACTTTATCATAATTATCCTTTTTCTTTTTTTATTTATTTATATTTTAATTATTTAATTAAATCGTGGTCAACACAATATTGATAGAATTCTCTTTCACCTTCGAAATCACTATCTTTAGCTTCAGTATATCCAGTATGTGAATAAACTTTATAAAGAACATCTTTTGGTGACATATCAGTTCCTTCAATTTTTTCAGTCATAGTAACAGCAGTTTTAAATGCTTTCATAACAGCTTCTTTTTTACTAGCTTCTAAGCTACTTCTTGCTGAAATTGTATCATTATAAATACCATCTGTGATAGCGATAACTTTAGTTTTTGTAAAAGCTTCTTCTTTTCCAAAATATGCACTTCCATCTTTTACATAGCCTTGAGCGTATCTAACATCAGTGAATCCCCAGAAACCAGCGATAACACCATCTTGAGTATTATTGAAAGCTGAACCGTAATCTGTTTGTTCAACACCAATAATCATCTTTTTCTTTTCATCTGCTGAAGCTTTATCATAAGTTGTTTGATCAACCATGCTCATTCCCATATCGTTAAGATATTTTAATGGTCTTAAATAACCAGCACCACTAGTAGCACCCATTCTACCAATTTTTAAACCAGCTAAATCTAAAACATCGATTTTACCATCTTTATTAGCATCTTTATAATAAGCATTGCCAACAGATAATTGTGAAGTATACCAGTTTACATCTTTGTCTGATTGTTCGCCTAAATATTTATAACCTTCAATCTCACCATTCATAGCTTGCATTTGTTTTTTAACATCATCAACATAATCTTCAACTTGAACTTTATAACCTTTTCTAACACTGGTTAATAAAACTTCAACTTTACCTTTATTTTGTAATGTAACTTGAGCATAACCTGAAGCAGTTAAGAAACCAATATCAATTTGATCTGATAATAAAGCTTCAGTTGTAGCACTATAACTAGTACCAACAGAGATATCATAATTATATTCTGGAGTAATCTCGTGTAATACTGGTTCAAGTCTTTTTGCAAGAGTACCTAATGTACCTGCATCATTTGATGGAACGAATTGAATCTTAATAGTACTCTTAGTGTCTTCTTTTCCACAGCTAGTAGCACCACCACAAATCATTAAAGCAGCTAAAGTAGCACATAAACATAAACTTTTTTTCATTTTTTTCTCTCCCTAAAAGTTTTTTCATTATGTAAAGGACTTAATACCTTCACCTGAAAAGGCAACAAAAAAAGGGGTTAATCCCCCTTAATAAGTAATCAAATTTAATTTAATAATATTTGACTTTTGTCTTCTCATGCCTTTAATTGTAAATACTTACATTTTATTTGTAAATATTTTTTTATTGTAAACGCTTACATTTTTTTATATTGACAAAATCGATAATATTTAAATTTATTCAATTGATAAATAAAATACGTAATTTTTATATATCTTTTGATTACATTCTAGTTCGTAAGATCCATTTTTAGAAATAAATTTAGCTACGACAGTTTTAGTAACGTGATCTATTACTCTAACCTTAGTTAAATCATAGCCAGCTCCTTTAACGGTTTCAACATAACTTGTAATAGCTTCTTCTAATGTTTGATTTTCTAAGTTATTCATACCGTTTTTATCATCTTTATTCATGGTTAATCCTAAGAAATATTTCTTTTTAAAGATTAATTTAGTATCGGTTAAAACATTTTCATCATGAAGTAAGAAATTATCATGATAACTAGTCAAATCATTACTAAATATTTTTAAGAATAAATTTGTATGTCGATAAAAATATAAACTTAATGTATTATTACCTTCATACATTAATAAAATATCGTATACTCCTTTAAAATCATCATTATTAAAAGTAAGAACACCATAATTATTAACACCTTCAGCGGAGAAAGTAACTCTTTTAATATATTCACTTGCGTTGACAAATAAATCTTCAGGATTATAAGTATAATTATTGGCTTCATCTATTGTAGGATTAACTACAACACTACTATAATTTTTATTTTCAATTTTAATATTAACATTACTAATATAAACATCACTAAAAGCTATAATAAAATAATTAGTTTTAGCATTCATAAAATTAACATTTTTAGCAATATATGTATAAGGATTCATTTTATTTAAGTTATCAGAATAAGTGTAAGATTCACCAACTAATTTTCTTCCATGAATTGGTGATGATAATCTAGTAAATCCATGAGCATTAACTGATTTTTCTGTAATATAATCATCTAATTTACCAATAAATTCATAAGTTAAATTACTACCTTCACCCTTAATATCAACATTATCAATAATCTTAGGATCAGTAATTTTTTCAAATGCAAATATAACAGGAGAAGCATCATATGGACTTGAAGCTCCACTATAGTTTTTAATTAAATCAGGCATATTGAGAAATTCAATAAATTTGCCTTTTAATGATTCGAATCCATTTTCGTCAATTGCCGCTGTTTTAATTTTATTATAAAAATTATCATAACTTATTTTTCTTATTCGGCTATGCTCGATATTAGCTTGGAACAAATAGAAATTATACAGACCATCTCCATATTTATTAATGAGTTCATTATTAATATAACTAAAATCAAAAGAATATATTTTATACCACTTCTCGTCCCAATTTCTCGCCCAATATCTAGTCCAGGTCATATCGATATTCAATGAATTATATTTGTGGTTCTTACTAAGTTTTAAATAATTATAAGTATAATAACGCACATTGCTATTAGAAATACTAGTGCCTGAAAAATTACCGCTACCATCATGAATTCTTTCACTAGATGGCATAAAATATTTATAAGTTTTATTCTTATTAGTATCTTTATAATCAGCAATTAATTTAAAACAATCTCCGCCACCATCAGTATAACTACTAGCATCATAATTTTTACCATTAGAAAATAAAGGAAATAATCTAATAACTTTATTTTCATCAGCAAATTTTTCTAAGTCTTCAAATATATCAAAATAACGATCAATATCTTTAGCGCTAAAAGCCTCACCTACTGGTTTATAATTATCAGATGTTGAATCATTATTTTTCCAACCATAAGGATAAGAATAACTACCGTTATTTTTAGTAACATAAGTCCAGTTAGTAAAACTAAAATTATACCACTCTCTACTATTTCCCATTGAAGAAAATACATCACCAATGACTTTGTTCAATAAATCAATTGACATTGCGTTAGATACAGTCATTTTAATTGGTAAATATCTTCCAGTATTAGATGAATTAGCTTTTTCATCATTTTTAAAAGTAACGTTAGCACCATTTTCATCACCACTATTTCCATAATAATAAGAATCTTCCCAACAACCAAAGCGATCTAAAGGAAGTAAATTTTTACCATTATATCGCTCAATATCTTCTTTAACAGTTAATATATCAGTTGGCGATCCCCAAGTTCTTTCGTATTTATATTCTTTTTCGCTTAATTTATAAATATTATCTTTCTTACTAATATCACAACTTAATTCAGTCATATTACTAATTTTAAAATGTTTATCAATAAATAATTTATAACTGCCATCATAGCTTGTATTGCTATTAATATTAACATCATTTTGATATTTGCCAGTATTTTCACTTAATTTAAATAAAGCATTACCATCTTTATCAGTTAAAACATTACCAGATTCATTAATTAAAACTTCTTTATAACCAAATTCTTCTTCAGGTAAATAATGAGGTCCATAATATAAAGGGTCATCTTCTAAATATCTACCATATAAAAACATATAAGCAGCACTTGGGAAGAAATACATTGTATATCGTTTTTCTTCATCTGCTTTACCAAATCGATAATTCTCTTCAATATCATCCATTTTATAACCATCGTTATTATTAGAATTATCGATTTTCTTATCTATTTCTTGAGTTTTAGAAAAATACCAACTAGATAAGCCAAAAGAACTTAGTCCAGTAACTAAGGTTGCAATAAATAAAAATATTCTTTTAATCCATTTACTCATCTTTTAACTAATCCTAAATAATATTTGTATATACAATTTTTCAAGAGTATTTAGTTTGCTATATAATTCTTCATATTTTTCTTTTGTTGTTGGTTTTTTACTTAAATCTATATATTGAATAGTTTCATTTAAATCAATTTGAAGTCTAAATCCACCTAAAGGATATATTTCATTTTTATTTAATTTAGTAATCTTATTTTTAAAATCAAATCCATTAGTAGTTCCAGCATCACTATATTTAGAAGTTAATCCAATATAATTTTTTAATGAATTTACTCCACTATTTTCTGGATCTATATTAATAAATAAAGAAAATTCACTTAAATAATCTATAGAATCTTCTTCATCTAATATTTCATAATCTATTGTTAATAAAGGATCTTTGACATAAACATCTTCATTTAATTCAGTGTCTATATTTTTACGATAAAACTCGATTCCATCGGTTAAATCTTCAATTTTATCAACACCTTCACTAAAAACAACTAAATCAGGTGATTCAATTAAATGTAACTTACCATTAGTTATATTATTATCTACTTTAACGTCTATTGATTGATTTTTACTTTCAATTTCTAAAGGACCAAAAGCCCAACTAGAAAATCCAATACCTAAAATAGTTAATAAAGAAATAATAGGAAGAAATATATATAAAATCTTACGTATATTCACTTTAATTTACTCCTAATTTCTTATTATTATCATAGACATCAGCAACATATTTAAAACGTTTCTTATATTCTTTATCTATTGCATCTTCGGAATAATTAAATGTAATTAAAAAGAATATACAACTACTTAAAGCAACTATTCCAGCACTACTTTTTAAATAAGTAATAAGTACACCTAATCCATAATTATTAAATCCAGTATATTTACCAACAAATTTATCATAACTTACTGCTAATTCATATTTATTACTAGCACTATTAACATCCCCTTGGAATGTATAATAATTCTTGTTTTCTTCACTATTATAATTAATTCTAATAATACGGTGAACTATAATATCACCTTCATCATTTTTAAATCCTACTACATCATATACTTTAATATCTTCTTCTTCAATTTTCTTTAATCCAATTAAAGAAAATTGAGTTATTTGATTATTTAAATTATTTTCTTTGATATATTTATTTTTTTCATTAACTGTTTCCATAGAACCAGTTTTAATGACAATATAAGTTTCATCACCTAAATAAAATGATTCTCCATTTAATTTAAATGAAGCTATTAAGATAATAATTAATACAAATATACTAGAGAATATAATTGTATATATTCTACTTCTTTTCTTTCTTCTTTTTTCTTTTTCTTCATCTAAATTTAATAATTTAGCTAATCTAATCTTATCTTTTTTCTCTACATCTGGATGATTATATAAAAATGTTTCAACATTTTTAACTCTATTAGCATACTCTAATTGATACTTATCATCATCATTATAAGTATCAATTAAATCATGATCATCCTTAGATAATATATTTTTATATTTTCTTTTTAATTCTTTTAATAATTTCTCATCTTCATGTCCATATTTAATATGTTTTCTTTTATATCGAGCATAAAGAAAAAATAGCAAGGAAAAAGTAATAGCTAATCCAATAATAGTGAATAAAGCTACATAAAATGCGACATCTATTAAGCGACTACTTCCAGTCATAGTTATTACCCCCCTTTCTATTTATATAAGATATATAAGTTTAAATATTTTATTGTTTATTAAATGATTACTTAAGCTGCTTCCTTAACATTTAAAGAATATGTAAATGTCAAAACATTTTCAAAATATTTATTTGTTGTATCATTTAAAGCAAATAAATCATCAAATTGAGCTTTTGTTTGTGGTTTTTTACCATCAACATATTTAAGAGCATCATTTACTAATTCAGCGCTAGTACTAAAATTAAATTTAATATCTTCAGTAACTTTGCTTTCTGTAAAAGTAATAGGTTTACTGACTTTAAAAGTTTTAGCGCCATCTAATGTTCCTATTGTGGATGCACCAGTATAAAAACTGTCTTTAAAATCAAGATAAGTTGCAAATTCTTTTCTTAAAGTTACTACACATTCAAATGTTGCAGTTAAATTAGCATTTTTAGCATTTAATGAATCACCTGCTTCAATTTCATAGTGTGCACCTAAATTGCCATTAAATGTGCTTGAAACACCACCCTCACTTACTTGAATAAATGATATACCTTTATCATGGTTTGCTATATTAGCATAACCACCTTGATCTAATATTAATTCAATATTTGCTGTTGAATCTAGTGTAATAGTTCCAAAAGCTGAAGCTAAAGGTGTAACATTAGCATTAATGCTTTTTGTTGCATCTAAATTGTTATCTCCAAAATACCAAGCACTAAAGCCACTTCCAATAATAGTTAATCCACCAACAGCGGATAATAAACCTAACATTAATTTTCTTTTCATATAATCATTAACCCCCTATAAAAAGCATATAATTATTAACTATATAAAATATCTTTTCAAGTTAATTATACTTATGGTTACTATTTAGTTACATTTCGTAACAATAATAATTATCTATATTTATTATTAATTCTATATAGGATTATTTAATAACATTTATTCTAGTCATATATTGACATTGCTATTTTACAAATATATTGCAATGCTCGATAATTATTAAGTTTATAATTAATTATATTATTTTTATTAAATTGAATAATATTTAATCAATAAATAAATCAATTAAAAATTAATAAAGTAACAAGTCGTTACAAATTAATTTATACTCATATTTATACTTATTATTAATTAATAATAATTGGTTAATTTAAATTGTTAAATCCGTTTTTAAAAAATAACGACTTATCGTATTTATTTGTAGTTTAATTAAAACA